>NZ_JBEXLH010000010.1:0-175442 GCF_040609855.1 Nonomuraea sp. NPDC004580
GACGGCGAGGCGGCGCAGGACCACGCGTTCGGCCTCCGACAGCAGGTCCCAGCTCCAGTCGATGACCGCGGTGAGCGTCTGCTGGCGGGCGGCGGCGATCCGCGCGGGCACGCCCGCGATGCCATCGGCGTGTTCCAGTGCCTGCGCGGCCACCCGGCGGGCCTCGTCGGGGTCATCGTCGGCGAGCAGCTCGGCCAGGCCGTTGAGTGCCTGCGAGAGCGCCTGCACCTCGCCCGACGGCTCGGAGTCCGCGATGACCCGCCGGTAGAGCGCGATCGCCGCGGTCCTGTCGCCGCGCAGCGCGTGCACGGCGGCGAGCCTGGTCAGGCCGGCGCCGGTCAGCGTCGAGCCCATCGCCTCCCAGCGGGCGACGGCGTCGGCGGCCTCGGTCGCGGCCTCCTCCAGGCGGCCGAGGCCGATGAGGGCCTCGGCGCGGTTGGAGACGTTCAGGGCGGCGAAGGGGGCGAAGGCCACCAGGTCCGACAGCCGGCCGGCGATCTCCGTCTCGGCCAGCGCCTCCGCGTATGATGCCTCGTCCAGGTGACGGGAGGCCCGGTTGGCGTGGATGCGGATGAGCTGCATCATGTCGCCGGCGTCGCCGGCGTCGCCGGCGTCGCCGGCCCGCTCGGCGTAGGCCAGCGCCCGCAGGTAATAGGCGTCGTTGGCGCGGCGGTCGCCGTCGAGCGCGGCGAGCATGGCCAGCACCGTGTTGGCCATCGCCAGCGCGGCCGGGTCTCCTGCGCTCCTGGCCTGTTCGAGGGCCTTGTCCGCGAGTTCGGCGCAGGCCGCGCGGTCGCCCTTCAGCCAGTGCACCGACGCCATGGAGGCGGCGCACATGGCGGCGTCGGCGGGCGGGCGGCCGTGGGCGTGGCCGCGCTCGTACATGGCGAGTGCGGAGTCGAGCGCGCCGCGCATGTGGTCGATGAAGGCCAGCCGCCTGGCCACGTGCGCGTCGAACGCGGGGCCCGCGGCGGCCCGCGCGAGCAGCTCGCGGGCGCGCGTCCAGTGGCCGCGGTTCTGCTCGGCGACGCCGGCCAGCTTGAGCATCGGGGGAGCGTCGCGCGCCGACTCGGGCAGCAGCTCGAGTGCGGCCGGTACGTCACCGCGCTCGGCCAGCCGCGGCCCGTGCGCGTCGAGCAGCGCGGCGGCCAGCTCGGCGTGCGCGGTCGCGACGGCGGCGCGCAGGGCCAGCTCGGGACGGTCGTGCTCGACGTACCAGCGGGCGGCCACGGCGGCCACGTCGTGGGCCTCGTGCCGGTCGAGCGGGGCGTGCTCGGCCAGCACATGGCCGCCGGTCGAGGTGAGCCGGTGGCCGTCCTGGGCGGACTCGAGGAACAGGCCGCGCCCGGCCAGCGTGCCCAGCGTGTCGGGCGGGGCGCCGAGCGTCGCGGCCAGGCCGTCGGTCAGCATCGGCAGCACGGTCGCGGCCCGCAGCAGCTCGCGCATGGCCGCGGGCAGGTCCTCGTACGCGGCCAGCGTGAGCCGTTCGAGCGTGGCCGAGTTGGCGGCGAGCCCCGCCACCGTGGAGCGCCAGGCGGAGCCGTCGGTCCTGGTCAGTGCGTCGAGCGCGGCCCGTACGGCGGCCGGCCAGCCGCCGCAGGTGCGGTGCAGCTCGGCGGCGATCTCCCTGCCAGGCTCCCCCAGCACCGCCCGCGCCCACGCCTCGGTCTCCTCCGAGGTCAGCGCCAGGTCGGTCGCGTCGAGGTCGAGCACCTCGTGGTCCTGCCGCAGCCGCGCGGTGGGGAACGGCAGCGGCGCCCGCGCGGCCATCACGAGGTGCAGGTGCCGGGGCGCGGCCCTGACGAGCGTCTCGACGTACCGTACGGGGCCGGGCGCGCCCGCGATCGCCTCCACCCCGTCGAACACCACCACCAGCCCCCGCCGCAGCCGCCCGGCCAGCGCCTCGGCCAGCGCGCCCGCCAGCGCGGCGGCCCTCGACGTCTCGTCCGCTCCGGGACCGAGCGGCGCGCCCGCCGCGGTCACCAGGTCGGCGGGCAGTTCGGGAACGCGCCGCGACACCTCAGCGGCGACGGCTCCCGCCAGGGCGGGAAGCTCGCGGTCGGCCGGACCGAGCCGGTGCAGCACGGCGCCCACGGCCTGGGCCCAGCCCGCCAGCGCGGTGGACTTGCCGTAGCCCGCGGTCGCGACGAGCGCGGTCAGCCGGTGTGTGAGGGCCCCGTCGAGCCGCTGGTCGAGCGCGGGGCGCGGGTGTACCCACCCTCGTTCCACCCCCGCATGCTACGCCCGCTTTCACCAGGGACTCCAGAGTTCCCAAAGTGCCACCTCCCGGTAACCGGTGGGTAGGCGCACTATGGTCGTACTTCGACAGGAGGCACCGTGGAACAGGAACTGCCCGGCGGTGCGCGGCTGATCGTGGGAGTCGACGAGTCCCCGGCCGCGCGTTGGGCTCTGGCCTGGGCCATCGGGGCGGCCAGGCTGCACCGGATGGCCCTGGTGGCCGTGCACGTCAGCCGCGCGCCCGTCCATCCCTTCCCCGAGGCGCTGCCCGTGCAGCACGCGGTGCGTCAGGGTGAGGAGGCGCGCTGCTCGGAGGTGATCACGGCCGTGTTCGAGGACGTGGCGGGCGGCGTACCGGACGATCTCACGATCGCGACGGTCGGACGGGTCGGCGACCCCGGCTACCATCTCGTCGACCTGGCCCGCGAGGGCGACCTGCTGGTGCTCGGGCGGGGGCGGCGGGGCCTGCTCAGCCGCATCTTCCTGCCCTCGACCAGCATGTACTGCGCCCGTCACGCGCGGACGACGGTGGTGATCGTGCAGCAGCCCGCGCCGCCCGACGACCCGGAGATGTCAGGAGAGCGCCACCGCCGCTGGACCCGCCGACATCCGTGACCTGAGCAGCCGCAGGCCGGCGGCCACGGCGTCGGTCCTGATCGCGCCGTAGCCGAGCACCAGGCCGCGCTGCGCGGGACGCTCCCCGCAGTACGCCTCCAGCGACTCCACCGCCAGCCCGTCTCCGTCCTCGACGGTCACGCCGGGGGCCAGGCGGGCGCACAGGTGCAGCCCCGCGGTGGACGGCACCGGCAGCAGCCGCTCGTCCGCATCGAGGGCCTCGGCGATCATGGCGTGCCTGGCGGCGTACTCCCGGGTGGCCTTCCTGATGTGCCGCGACAGCAGCCCCTCGTCGATGAAGCGGGCCAGCGCGGCCTGCGTGGGCAGCGCGCCGTGCCAGTCCGTGAGCTGCCGGGCCGCGCGCAGCGCCGGCGCGAGCGAGGCGGGCGCGACCAGGAAGCCGAGCCTGAGCATGGGCAGCAGGGTCTTGGAGAACGAGCCCACGTAGATGACCCGGCCGGCCCTGTCGAGGCTCTGGAGGGGTTCGAGCGGGCGGTCGCCAAAGCGGAACTCGCTGTCGTAGTCGTCCTCGATGATCACCGCCCGGCGGCGCTCCGCCCAGGCCAGCAGGGCGGCGCGGCGGGCCAGCGACATGGGGGTGCCGAGCGGGAACTGGTGCGACGGGGTGACGTAGACGACGCGGGCCTGGTTCGGCAGGGTGGTGACGTCGATGCCCTCGCCGTCCACGGGGATGCCGGCCACCCTGGCGCCGAGCGTGCGGAACAGCAGGCGGGCCGGCGGGTAGCCGGGCTCCTCGACGGCCACGACCGTGCCCGGCTCGATGAGGACCCGGCCGATGAGGTCGAGTGCCTGCTGGGCGCCGTTCGTGACGAGCACGTCCTCGGGGCCCGCGTGGACGCTGCGGCTGAGGCCGATGTGCCGGGAGATGGCCGCGCGCAGCGGTTCGTGCCCCGCCGGGTCGGCGTAGCCGGCGGCGCTCGCCCGCAGCTCGCGGGCCACCAGGCGGCGCCAGGTGTCCATGGGGAACAGGCGGGCGTCGGGGACGCCGACGCGGAAGTCGTGGCGGGCGGCGGGGGACGGGGCCGGGGGGAGGGGCAGGTCCTGCCAGACCGTACGCGGACGTACGACGCCCTTGGGCGCGGCCCGCCCCCTGACCTGCTCCGCCGACACGAACGTGCCCGCGCCCGCCCTGCCCACCAGGAACCCGTCCGCGACCAGCCGGTCGTAGGCGAGGGCGACGGTGTTCCTGGAGATCTCCAGGCGCCTGGCCAGCTCCCTGGTCGGGGGGAGGCGTTCGCCGGATCGGAGCCGGCCGTCGAGTATGGCGTCGAGGAGCTGCCGGTAGACCTGTGCGGCCAGGTCACGGCGGCCGTCGAGGCTGATGTGCACGTCCAATTTGGCCCCATCAGATTGCCGGAAATTGGAGCTTATCTCGGGACAAGTCGGGATCGAAGATGGAGGCATCGTTCGGAAGGGCGTACATCATGAAATTTCGGCGAATCCTGGCACATGCGCAGCTGGCGAACTCCATCGGTGACGGCGTCTACCTCGTCACCTCGGCGTTCTACTTCTCCACCGTCGTCGGGCTCTCGGCCACCGAGATCGGCCTCGGCCTGACCCTCGGCTGGGCGGTCGGCATGGTGGCCGGCGTACCGCTCGGACACCTGGCCGACCGGCGCGGCCCGCGCGGTGTCGCCGTGCTGCTCGCCTTCGCGACCGCCGTGGCCGTCGCGTCGTTCCTGCTCGTACGCACGTTCCCGCTCTTCGCACTGGCCGCCTGCCTGTACGGCACCGCGCAGACCGGGCTGTCAGCGGCCCGCCAGGCGCTGCTCGCGGCCCTGATCCCGCCCGCCGAACGGACCGTCGTCCGCGCCACCCTGCAGGCCACGCTCAACGGCGGCCTGGCGCTCGGCGCCGCCATCGGCGGCCTCGCGCTGCACGCCGGCACCCGCGAGGGCTATCTCGTGGTGCTCGGGCTCGACGCCGTGAGCTTCCTGCTCGCCGCCGCCCTGCTGCTCCGCCTGCCATCCGTACGCTCCGCGCCCGCCCCGGCCGGCCCCCGCCTGGCCGTGCTCAGAGACCGGCCCTACGCGCTCGTCACGCTGATCAACGCCGTGATGCTCTTCTACATGCCGCTGCTCAACGTGGTCGTGCCGCTGTGGATCGCCGCCCGTACCGACGCACCCACCTGGGTCGTCTCGGTCCTGCTGCTGATCAACACCGGCGGCGTGCTGCTCTGCCAGGTGCGGGTGGCCCGCCGGGTCAAGGGGCTGCGCGACGCGTCCGGGGCGGTGCGGCGGGCGGGGCTGACGATGTTCGCGGCCTGCGCGGTGTTCGCGCTCAGCCCGTCGTGGTGGGCGTTCCTGCTGGTGGCGGCCGTCCTGCAGCTCGTCGCCGAGCTGTGGCTGGCGGCCGGTTCCTGGGAGATCGGCTTCGGGCTCGCTCCCGACGACCGGCAGGGTCAGTACCAGGCGTTCTTCGGCACCGGCGTGGCCGTGGCCCGCATGCTCGGACCCGTCGTGCTCACCACGCTCGTGATCGGCGGCGGCACCCTCGGCTGGCTGCTGGTCGGCGCCGCATTCGTGACGGCCGGCGCCGCGATGGCGCCGGCCGTCAGATGGTCGCTGTCACGAGAAGCGGCGCAGCCGCAGGCTGTTGCTGACCACGAAGACGCTGGAGAAGGCCATGGCCGCACCCGCGATCATCGGGTTGAGCAGGCCCAGCGCGGCCAGCGGCAGGGCGGCCACGTTGTAGGCGAAGGCCCAGAACAGGTTGCCCTTGATCGTCGCTAGCGTCCGCCTGGCCAGCCTGATGGCGTCGGGAGCCACCCGCAGGTCGCCGCGTACGAGCGTCAGGTCACCGGCCTCGATCGCGGCGTCCGTGCCCGTGCCCATGGCCAGCCCCAGGTCGGCCTGGGCCAGCGCGGCGGCGTCGTTGACCCCGTCGCCCGCCATGGCCACGACCTTGCCCTCGGACTGCAGCCGCTTGACCACGTCCACCTTGCCCGCGGGCAGCACGCCGGCGATGACCTCGTCGATGCCCACCTCGGCCGCGACCGTGCCCGCCACGGCCTCGTTGTCGCCGGTCAGCAGCACCGGGGTCAGCCCCAGAGCCTTGAGCTGGGCGATGGCCTCCTTGCTCGTCGGTTTGATCACGTCGGCCACGACCAGCACCGCGCGGGCCTTGCCGTCCCAGCCGACCGCCACCGCCGTACGGCCCTTGGCCTGCTCGTCCTCCATGGCCTCGACCAGGCTCTCCGGCAGGTGCTGCGACCACTCCTCCAGCAGCCGCGGCCGGCCCACCAGCACGGCGTGCCCGTCCACGACGCCCTGGACGCCGAGGCCCTCGACGTTCGTGAAGTCCTCGACGGTCGCCGTGGAGGCGGCCTCGCGGGCGATGGCCCGCGCGATCGGGTGCTCGGAGGCGTGCTCCAGCGCTCCCGCCAGCCGCAGCACCTCGTCGCGGTTCTCGCCCTCGGCCAAGTGGACCGCGGCCAGCGTCATCCTGCCCTCGGTGACCGTGCCGGTCTTGTCGAGGACGATCGTGTCGATCCTGCGCGTCGACTCCAGCACCTCGGGGCCCTTGATGAGGATGCCCAGCTGGGCGCCGCGGCCCGTACCGACCAGCAATGCCGTCGGCGTGGCCAGCCCCAGCGCGCAGGGGCAGGCGATGATCAGCACCGCCACCGCCGCCGTGAACGCCGCCGCCGCGCCCTCACCCGTGCCCAGCCAGTAGCCGAGCGTGCCGACCGCGAGCGCGATCACCACCGGGACGAAGACGCCAGAGATGCGGTCGGCCAGCCGCTGCACCTGCGCCTTGCCGGTCTGCGCCTCCTCCACCAGCTTGGCCATCTGCGCGAGCTGCGTGTCCGCGCCCACCCGCGTGGCCCTGACGACCAGCCGGCCGCCCGCGTTGACCGTCGCCCCCGTCACCGGGTCGCCCGGCCTGACCTCGACCGGCACCGACTCGCCCGTCAGCATCGAGGCGTCGACGGCCGAGGTGCCCTCCTCGACCACGCCGTCGGTCGCGATCTTCTCCCCCGGCCTGACCACGAACCTGTCGCCGGCCTTCAGCCGCTCGACCGGCACGCGACGCCCGTCCACCAGCTCGACGTCCTTGGCGCCCAGCTCCATCAACGCCCGCAGCGCGGCGCCCGCCCGCCGCTTCGAACGCGCCTCGAAGAAGCGGCCGGCCAGGATGAACGCGGTCACCGCCGCCGCCGTCTCCAGGTAGATGTTGCCTGAGCCGTCCGTACGGCCGATCGTCAGCTCGAACGGGTGCCTCATGCCGGGCACGCCCGCCGTGCCGAAGAACAGCGCCCACACCGACCAGCCCAGCGCCGCCAGCGTGCCGAGCGAGACCAGCGTGTCCATGGTGGCCGCGCCGTGGCGCAGATTCGTCCAGGCGGCCTTGTGGAACGGCCAGCCCGCGTACACCACCACCGGCGCCGCCAGCGTCAGCGACAACCACTGCCAGTACTGGAACTGCAGCGCAGGGATCATCGCCATCGCGACCACCGGGACCGAGAGCACGATCGCCGTGACCAGCCGGTCGCGGAGCGGGTCGCGCTCCTTCTTCCCGGGCTTCTCCTCCTGCACCGGGGCGGGCGGGGGCGGCAGCTCGGCCGTGTAGCCCGCCTTCTCCACCTCGGCGATCAGCAGCTGCGGGTCCACGCCGGTGGGAAAGGTGACCTTCGCCTTCTCCGTCGCGTAGTTGACCGTCGCCGTCACGCCGTCCAGCTTGTTGAGCTTGCGCTCGATGCGGTTGGCGCAGGACGCGCACGTCATGCCACCGATCGTGAGCTCGACGGCCTTGTCTTCGGTGAGGGAAGACATCATCATCACCTCTCCTTCCTCGCGTCCGTCAGTGCGTGTGGTCGTCCGGGTCGGCTTTCGCGGTGAAACTCGCCGTACGGACCTCGCCCTTGTGCTTGAAGTCCAGGAACAGACGGTAGTCGCCCCGGCTAGGAGCTTCGGCGTAGAACGTGATGCCGGGGCCCGCCGTGTCGCTCTCCTCCGGGTGCACGTGGAGGTAGGCGAGGTCGTTCGCGCGCAGCGCCACCAGATGACCGTACGCGCCCAGGTAGGGCTCCAGGTCGTCGACCGGCTTGCCGTCCTTGCTGATCGTCAGCGTGAGCTTGGTCGTCTTGCCCGGCGCCAGATCGCCGTCCAGGCTGACCGTGTAGCCGTCGGCCTTCGCCGTACGGCTGACCTCAGGCAGTGGGTCGGGGCGGTAGTCGCCGCCGGCCATCAGGTCGGCGCCCAGCGTCAGCTTCTCGCCGCCCGTGGGGACGAAGTCGGCGAACGCGCGGTACGGGCCCGGCTTCGGGGCCTTGAGGCGTACCGACCAGGTGCCGTCGGGGGACAGCTCGGGGTGGAGGTGCTGGAAGCTCGTCAGGTCGCGGGAGGCGACGATGAAGTGCAGCTTCTTGTCGTGCTCCACCTCATAGTCCGTGACGGGGGAGCCGTCGGGGCCGATGACCGTGAACTCGAAGTCCTCGGCGGACTCGGTGGAGACGGAGTCGTTGAGGTTGAGGGTGTAGCCGTTCTGCGACACTTGGAGCCCCCCGGGGGTATCGGCGGCCGTCTGCTGCTGGGGGGTGGTGTGGTGGTCGGTCTGGTCGTCGGTGTGGTCTTGCTCTTGGTGCGACTGCTCAGGTCCGGCGGTCTCGTCGGACGCGTGCCCATGACCGGCGCTTTCGCCGCTCGTCCGGCTTGGGCCCGCACTCTCTTGATCGTCGGCCGTTCTCGCGGCGGCCGACGTGGGGTCGGGGGCCGTCAGCTTGCCCGCGCCCAGGGCGCCGCCGAAGACGACGGCCAGCCCCAGCGCGTACGAGCCCAGCTTCGCCGCGGTGTTCATGAGCGATCCACCAGCTCGTAGCCGGCGTCCTGCACGGCGGAGGCGATCAGGTCACGCCCGACGGGCTCGTCACTGGTGACCGTCAGCAGGCCCGTGGCCAGGTCGACCTCGACGCCGGTCACGCCCGCGACCTCGCCGACCTCCTCCTTGACGGAGCTCACGCAGTGGCCGCAGGTCATGCCGTTGACGGTGTAGGTGGCGGTGCTCATGGCGTGGTCTCCCTCGTATCGCATCGTGCTCTTCTTCGAGTCTAACACCGTACCCCCCTAGGGTATACCTGAGCGGCTTTCTGGGGCGTATCGGACGTCTCGGCTGAAGGTAATGTACCCCCTGGGGGTATGTCAACTCTCCGCCGGGCTGCGCACCTGCGCCGCCGATTTGGCATGATCGAGCTGTTGCCCGTTTGGGGGACGAACAGGGATGACTCCGGGGGACGAACAAGGATGACGACGACAGACGGGACGTATGGAGTGACACCCAGCGCCCCCGGTCGCCGTTTCCGGCTACGCCCTCGGCGGATATGCCGTACACAGGAGGGCGGGTATAGCGGTCCCACCAGGGATTGAACGCCCGTCCTTCGCACAATCCACCCATCTGGTCCGTGCGCAACACAGGGACCGCAGCCATACCTTGCTAGGCTGCTTGTCAACCGTTGGGTCTCACCCCGGCAGGTGAGGCCGTCGAAGAAGTGGGGTCACACCGTGAAGAAGCTGCTCGTTCTGGCGCTGATCGCCCTTGGGGGGTTGCTGATCTGGCGTAAGGTGCAGGCCGACCGCGCAGAGCTCGATCTCTGGACTGAGGCGACCGGCAGCGAGAACTAACCGACCGGCGAGGCGATGAGTGACATCGTCCCCATCAAGCTGGTGTGCCTGGACCTGGCAGGCACCACAGTCGGTGACATCGCCATGGTCGAGCGCGCCTTCGCAGAGGCGATCGCGACTCAGGGCATAGTGCCCGGGACCGGTGCGTACGCGCGAGCCATGGTTCACGTACACCGGTCCCGGGGCTGCCCGAAGATCGACGTGTTCCGCGGCATCTTCCCCGGCAACGAGGCGCAGGCCCAGGCGGCGAACCTGACGTTCGAACGCTCCTACGAGGGCGCGATCGAGCGGGCAGGTCTCACACCCATGCCCGGAGTCCTCGAGGTCCTCGACAAGCTCCGCGGCAACGGCATCAAGCTCGCCCTCATCACCGGCTTCAGCCGCACCACGCTCGGCCGCATCCTCGGCATCCTGGGCTGGCACGACAAGATCGACCTTGCCATCTCCCCAGAAGACGCCGGCGGCCGCGGCCGCCCCTGGCCCGACATGGTCCTGCACGCGGTGCTCCGGCTGGGCGTCGACGACGTCCGCCAGGTCGCGGTGCTGGGCGACTCGGAAAGCGACATGCTCTGCGGCAAGCGCGCCGGCGCCTCGATCGTCGCCGGCGTGATGACCGGCGTCCACAGCCGCGAACGCCTCCTCAAGGGCGGCGCCACCCACATCCTCGACTCCATCCAGGACTTCCCGGGGTTGGTGCTGAGCGATGACCTTGGAACGACGCAGGTGGCTTCCTCGGCCCGGTAAGCTATCTTCGTCGTAAGGGGCCTTAGCTCAGTTGGCAGAGCGCCTGCTTTGCAAGCAGGAAGTCAGGAGTTCGAATCTCCTAGGCTCCACTGCACTTCGAAGGTCACTTCCCATGATCGGGAGGTGGCCTTTTCGATGTTGTACAGCTGCAAAGTACAGCTAGGGCGACAACATGCCCCGACGTCAGGCGTTCGGTTTCCCTGAAAGCGAGTCGACGGAGGCCTCAGCTTCTGACTGGCTCATGTCCTCGGTGCTTCGCACAAGAAAGACGGCCTGCTTCCGGTGGCCGGCGTCGATCAGCTTGCGGATCCGGGTGGGCAGGTCATCCTCATCGAACATCGGGAAGCCCGGCAGCACCTCACCGGCACGTAGGACCTTCGCGACTTCCCATGCGGTCGGCCCGGATACCTGGGACTCTTTGCGGATCAGGTCCACAGCGTCATGAAACCGTCCCGCCTCGATCAGGTCGTGCGCCCGGACCTGCACATCGATGGGAGTCATGAGGTCCAGGCCGACGTACAGAGGATCAAAGGCCACGGTTACCGACCGAGCGAGTGTTTGAGCAGGTCAGCGGTCCAGCCGGGTCGTCACCCTGGCACTTCATTTCTGTAGATGCGCGATACCTTGCGTTGTCTCATCCAGCGGCTGATTCCGAGCCCGAGGATCACCAGTAGCAGGACGGGGAGAAGCGACTCCAACGCCTCTAAGCCGAACATGCGGTGATCGTAGTGAGAGAGACCGACAGATCGGGGTTCCTCGCGGCATGCTGAAGGCCGCTTCCTGGGGAAGCGGCCCTGAAAGGCAAAGTGCGTGGATGGCTCAGAAGCTGAGGTGCTGCCCCAGGCGCTTCAGCGCCCCCATGCTGACCGGCTCCGCGATATCCGCCCAATTTATGTTCCGGTTCAGCCCGCGTTGTTGTGATTGGGGCCGAGAGGAGCGAAGAGGACCTTCGCCTTCCGGCTGATGACCTGGCCCGTCTCGTCGTACGCGGTCACGGTCACGCCGGGGGTGTCGAGGTGCTTGCCGTCCGCTTTCGGGCGGGCCGCCACCCGCCCGATGAAGAAGCCGTTGGCCACCGCGGCGTCCGTGTGCCTGCCGTCCGCCCAGTCGATCTCGACGTGGGTCACCTCCTCCGTCACGCGTCCTGCCGCGATGCGGTAGCCGCCGCCGCTCTGGTTGTCGTCCGACATGGCGTTGGAGTCGGTTCCGGTCGTGTACGCGTCCACGGTCAGCGGGCCCGAGACGCCCGCGTCGAGGTTGCCGGGCAGGGTGGATCCCCAAGGGGTGAAGACGGGAACGCTGGGAAACGCCTCCTTGTACTTCTGCGGTGTGCAGAGGACGAAGCCGGCCTTGCTCCCGACGAGTGCGGTCGAGCCGACGGCATCGCGGTACACCACCAGCTCGCGGAAGTCCTTGACGTCGGAGTCCAGCGGTTGCCGCTTGCGGGGGTCCATGCCGTCGACCGGCCCTCCCAGCGGCATGCAGTCCCGTACGGCCTGGAGTTGCCCAGGGGTGTTCGACGGCAGCTCGGAGGGGCCGCTCGCCGGCGGAGCCGCCGTGACGATGGTCGTGTTCCGGATGATGGGGACCACGACCAGCGTCCCGGCCGCGACGGCGGCGAGCGCACCGGCGGCCAGCGTCCAGCTCAGGCGGCGGCGTCTGGCCCCCGCGACGGCCCGGGCCGCCATGGCCTGGCCGTTCACGGAGCGGGAGGCGTCCGCCAGCCGCCGTAGCTCAGTGGCGATCGTTGTTTCGTCGACGTTCATTTCCAGACCTCCTGCATGACGGGTTCGAGGACCAGCTCGCGGAGACGGGCGATAGCGTGATGGGTCTGGCTGCGTACGGTTCCCACCGAGCAGCCCATGATCTTGGCGACCTCGGATTCCGGGAGATCCTCGTAGTAACGCAACACCAGCACGGCGCGCTTGCGCGGTGGCAGCGCGCGCAAAGCCTGCTGGAGGGTGAGGTGGTCGTCCACCTGGGCCGTGCGATCGCCCATCATCCGCTCAGGGGGCGACTCCACCACCCTTTCCCTGCCCCAGCGGGGACTTCGCCAGCGGCTGACCTGTTCGTGGTACATGACCTTCCGCACGTACGCCTCGGGGTTTTCGCGGATCTTGTTCCAGCGGCCCGCGGTCTTGGTCAGCGCGGTCTGGAGCAGGTCCTCAGCCGCGTACTGGTCGTTGGTGAGGACATAGGCGAGCCTGATCAGGCTGTCCGACCGAGCCGACACGAAGTCGGCGAAGTCGCGTTTCTGCTCGTTGTTCAACAGATCTCCTCTGGTCGCCTCCTAAGACGCGATCCCCTACCGGACCTATGGCGCGCCGACGAGGCAGCCTTGCGGGAGGCCACCGTGCCCGTTCACCCACGAGGGGCTCGGTGGACCGCGACATGATGATTCCGGTTGTGGACCGTATCCGCGTCCCCTCGCCACAGCCGCGGCCACCCGCGCACCCAGCCTGACCATCGTGAAAGGGACAGGGCGTACTCATCCCGCAGGAACCGGCGTTACCTGCGTAGGCGCCAGATCGCGCACACAAGGGTGAGCCAGGGGACGGGCCGCGCGTGGGCGGCCGCTGCGAGTCGCGGACGTGATCGCCGGGCCATCACCGGGCCATTGAGGGCGGTCAACAGGGGGTACTCGTGGTCACCCGTGGACTGCCTATCGTCGAGGTCGGAGCCGTCTCCACGCGCTCGCTGTGCGCCTGCAGGATCGGGAAGCCGAACCGCTGTCTGATGGCGTGGCGGTCCTGCTCCTCTCCCTAGGCGAAGTAGAGGTCATTGGGTGCGCCCCGGTACTCTTCGCTAGCTTCTGGGAACCCGGCCGGAGCGGCTGGACCATAAACGGCTTCTCCAAGACACTCCTCAGCCCGGACGATCTGGAAGGGCTGAGCAACGAACGCGATGCCCTCCGCTGGGAGCCGGCAGCGGGCCTCAGCCCACCCATCCGTGCCCGCCTGTTGGACGGGAGCGCGCCCCATTGATCCTCGCTTCGCTTCGAGTACAGCCGATATATACAGCTACATCCCGGCGCCGCCAGTGGAGGAGAGCCGAGAAAGCCCTCTCTTCAGGTGCCCGGCTTGGTGATTCCTGTTACTTAGCCGAGACATGCTAACTAGCATGCTAACTAGCATGCTCGTCCGCGCTGCTCAGGGAGTACAAGGTGCTCGACGAAGAGCTCTCCGAGGTCATTGCCAACCTCCGCGTTCTCGGCGGGGACATCTCCGACGTGGAAGTGAAGCAGTCCCAGCGCGAGCTGCCGAAGACGATCCGGGAGACGCTCTCCGCCTTCGCCAACACTCACGGTGGTGTGCTCATCCTCGGCCTGAGCGAGAGCACGGGATTTTCGGCAACGGGTGTACGTGATGCTTCCAAGCTTTCCAACGACCTGGCTTCTCTCTGCTCCACTGACATGGAACCCGCTCTGCGGCCGTTGATCCGCGTCCACGACTTCGAAGGTGTGAAGATCATCGTGGCAGAAGTCCCCGAACTGGATCCGGCCCAGCGACCGTGTTTCTACAAAGGTGCCGGGATGACCAAGGGCAGCTTCGTACGCGTAGGCGATGGGGATCGGCGGCTGTCGAGCTACGAGGTTCAGATCATGCTGTCCTCACGCGGGCAGCCTCGTGAGGACGAGCAGGCCATTTCGGGAACCGGCCTCCAGCTTCTTGATCCAAACGCCCTGGAGTCGTTCATCGCGAGACTCCGTACCAACAGGCCTCATGCCTTTGCAGATCTTGACCGTGACGACCTGCTGAGGCGAGCCAGGGTACTAGTAACTGGACATGACGGCACGGAAACGCTCTCCTTGGCAGCCCTGCTCGCGCTCGGCTCCTACCCGCAGGAGTATTTCCCCCAGCTGATGATCAGCTTCGTGCATTACCCCTCGGTCACCGGTCAGCCATCAGCGACTGGCACTCGCTTTCTTGACAACCTCACAGTCGAAGGACCCATCCCCGTCATGGTCCGCGACGCGCTGGCTGCGATCCGGCGCAATATGTCCAGGAGAGCAGTCATCGGAGGAGCAGGCCGCGACGACGTCTGGGAGTACCCGGAGACCGCACTTCGGGAAGCCGTGGTGAATGCGCTCGTACACCGGGATCTGTCCAGCGCCGCGCGGGGTACTCAGATTCAGATTGAGATGTACCCGGACAGGCTGACCATTCGAAGCCCTGGCGGTTTGTTCGGCCCGGTGACCATCGACAACCTCACCGAGGAAGGGATCTCGTCCGCACGCAACGCGACCCTGATGAGGATGCTGGAGGACGTTCCTCTTCCGGGTGAGACACGGACGGTTTGTGAGAACCGGGGCTCTGGAATCCGCGCCATGGTCTCCGCCCTCCGGGCGGCCGGGATGAGTCCACCGCAGTTCGATGACCGTGTGTCCGCCTTCACCGTTACCATCCCCAATCACGCTCTGCTGAACGAGGAAGTCGTGAGGTGGATCGAGAGTCTGGGCGAAGGAGGCCTCTCCGGCAGTCAGTGCATCGCGCTGGCGATGCTCCGAAATGGAGAGATCCTGGACAACCGCTCCTACCGGAGCACGACCGGTGTGGACTCGCGTGTGGCTACGGCCGAACTGGGGGATCTGGTGGCACGTGAACTAGTGACTCAGACCGGGAGCAGGCGATGGGCGCAGTACGAGTTGTCCCAGCGGGGGCACCGCCCTCCTCCGGGGGAGGCACCTGCGTCGACACGGAGCGATCGACGCCCTCAACTGCTGAACGCGCTTGGCGACGAGACCCTCTCGCGAGCCGAGTTGGCCCGAAGTACCGGCCTGACCGATCAGACTGTACGGCGCTGGCTCTCGATCATGCGTGACGAAGGCACGGTGGAATTGATCGGAAGCTCACCGAGAAGCTCGACCGCCCGCTACCGCCGCACACGACAGGGCTCCCTTTTCCCACCGGCTGAGCCCGGGTAACGGCCGTACAGCAGACAGATACAGCAACGCCGCCTCACGTGATCACACTCCACCGATCTTCATCTGCCACTTGACCAGGGCTATGAGACTTCCACGTCATGACCGGCTCCCGTTTGCAAGCAGGAAGTCAGGAGTTCGAATCTCCTAGGCTCCACTGCACTTCGAAGGTCACTTCCCATGATCGGGAGGTGGCCTTTCCATCGTGCAGAGCTGCCACAAGGCCCCTGCGGAATTCACTGGGGACGAGTGACCGGAACTACCGTAATCAGGTGGTCCAGACCCTTGAAATCCTTGGGGTTGCAGGTGTAGAGGGGGAGCCGGTTCGCGATCGCCACACAGGCAATCATCAGATCTGCAGTGCGGGGGCGTGGTTTGCGTCCTGAGGCGATGATGGCCGTCCACAACTGGCCGTACTCGCGGGCTGCGGTGTCGTCGAAAGGGAGGGGATCGAATTCGGCTTCGGCGGTCTGCAGGATCTTCATTCGCTGGGCGAGTTCCTGCGGCCCTGTCGCCACCAAGACTCCGACCGAGAGCTCCGCGGTGGTGATGGCACTGATCATCATCTCATCAGGGAGCTCGTCGGCATCGATGCCGGCGCGCAGGATGAGGATGTTGGTGTCGAGCAGCCCTAGGGAGTGGGTCATCCCTAGTCCTCTGCGGATTCGCGTCTGCCGTATGCGCGATCGTAAGGATCGTAGAGATCGTCGTTGACGTGGCGGTCCATGTCCTCGCGATATTTACGGTCGTCCAGTCGTGGCATGCCACGCGACACGGCGGCGAACTCGGCACGCGAAACGGCCCGGCGCCGGCGGCGGAGCGGGACCAGATCACCGATGTGATGGCCATTACGGGTAACGGCGTACCGCTCCCCACGTTCCAGTCCATCCATGATCTCGGCTGACCGATTGCGCAGGTCGCGCTGAGAGATCTCATGGGAGTGGTCAGACGCAGGAGTGCTCACGTCTGAAGTCTACAGGGTTGTGCCATTCGGTGCTACCTAGTAGCACGCCTGGATAATCGTCAAGCCCGAAGGGGCCGTGGCTGGTGGGAGAGACCGGGCGCGAGGGCGAGATCGCTTCCCGGGTTCACCCGGAGGTCTCTGTACAGCAGAGAAGTACAGCAACCGGGCCGCACTGCGGCTCACCCTGACATCCTCCAGCACATGCTTGAGTAGGGCCGAAGCCTCTCCGCTGCGTGACCGGCTCCCGTTTGCAAGCAGGAAGTCAGGAGTTCGAATCTCCTAGGCTCCACCAGCAAGAACGCACCCCCACTCAAGATCATGTAGTGGGGGTGCGTGACACACTGAGTGACTACGACTCTTCTCGCACGGGGAAGATCCCGTCCATGGCCTCTGCCCCTTCCAGTAGCACCGGCCGGAGTTGAAACCGGTAGACCGTCTCCGTGACCACGGTGTTGGCGTGACCCACCAGCCGCGAGATGTCCTCGATCGGCACCCCTGAATCGGACAACAACGACACGGAGCTGTGCCGCAGCTCGCGAGGCGTCCACTCGCCGGCGACCAGGCACGGTCGACCTCGGTCCTGGTGGCATAGGCCGTGGGCCCGTTTCGTAGTCGCCCGTCCGGTCCCGGATAACGGATCTGGAATCGGCCGGACTCGCACGATCAGACGTGGACCCTGGCGTCGGCCAGACGGTGGCGATCAGGAAAGCGAGAGCGTGACCACGGTGGCGTCGTCGTGGGTCTTGCCTCGCGGCCATCGCGATCCTGCGGGGTCGCTGTGTTCGGCCGCGCGTACGCGGCTGATCAGCGCTTCCGGTCCTTCTTGGTCGAGTAGGTCGAGGTTCTGTCGCCAGGTGGCGAGGTGGAAGCGATCGACGAGGCGGGATGCGCCGTCGCTGAGGAGGACGGCCGTGCGTACGGACTCCTGTGGGACCGTCCCGGTGAGGGCCTGGTCAGCGGCGAGGGGGTCGGTGGCCGCGACCCAGAAGCCGCCGTCGCGGTTGCGGTGGGCGCGCAGCGTCTCGACGTACTCGCGGTGGGCTTTCTGGTGTTCGGGGGTGCCGGAGTCAAGGGCGTCCATGGCCTTGCGGTAGCGGGCGCCGACCTGGGCTTCGCGGTCGTCGCAGATGACCATCGGATCTGCGGTGTCGCCTGTGCCGAGGACCAGGCTGGAGTCTGCCAGGACGAGCCATTCGAGGGTGTCGTCCGTACGGCGGAGCATGACCACGGTTGCCGAGGGCGAGCCGGGGTGGGTGAGGTCGCAGGTGTCCTCGTGCAGGCCGGCGACTGCCTTGATCTCGGCTGCCAGCAGTTCGGAGAGGGTCTCGTGTCTTTGCGTCATGGCGGCCAGCAGCGAGGAGCCGAGAGTGCGCGCGTACCAGGCGACCCCGTGCGAGCAGCCGGACTCGGAGCCCGCGGGCGTGCCGGCACCGTCGAGGAGGACTGCGGCGTCCGCGCTCACTGCGGCGAAGTCCTCGTTGGGACGTCCGGGTGCCGCCTCGGTGGCCAGCGCGACGCGCATGCTCACTCCTCCTCGTGCCGGTAGAGCGGACTGGCGAGTTCGACCTTTACGGGTTCCCCGGTCTCCGGTTCGTACTCCGTGGCCACGATGGTCGAGAACGGCTTGTCCGCCACCTGACCCCACAGGGCCGCCAGCTCGGTTTGCAGGAGCCGGACCACGCCGAGCGTCCCTTGAGGGTGGATGCCGGTGAAGACCAGGACGTTGCCCGCCCCATCGGGGCGCGGAAGCCGCCCGAGGTAGGCGTAGTCGATCGGCCGCGAGGGCTCGTCGTCGGAGAAACGCGAAATCCCGCCCGACCAGGTGTGTCGGACGGGACTCGGTCCACGTGCGTCCAGCCGTTTGAAGGGGCGCCAACAGTCAGGAGCCGAGGTGCTGCCCCAAGCGCTTCAGTGCCTTTCGCGTCCAGAGCGGCCGAGGCTTCGTCCGGGCGGCTCTGCAGGTTCAGCTCCTTGTCCTCACGGCGGATGCCAATCAGGACGAGCTCCGCGATGTACATCATCATGTACACTGGAAGTATGAAGGTGATGACAATGTCCGAATCCCGGGCTAACTATGCTGCTACTCTCGACGCCGTCATCGACGACCAGGAAGAAGTCCTCATTACCCGCCCCGGCGGGGAAGGCGTTGTCATGGTGTCTCAGCGCGAGTACGAATCGATGCGCGAGACGCTCTACCTTATGGCCTCTCCTGTCAACCGCAGACGGCTGTCAGAGGCAGTCGCCCGTCTGGAGGCCGGCGGCGGCACCGTCCGTGAACTGGCCGACGAGGACACCACCTCGTGAAGATCGTCTTCGACGAACTTGCCGGGGAAGACTACTGCTACTGGCAGAGAGAAGATCGACGCATCCTCAAAAGGATCAACCAGCTGATCGCCGACATAGCTCGAAACGAGAATGAAGGCATCGGCAAACCAGAGCCGCTGAAATACGAATGGTCCGGTTACTGGTCACGGCGCATCACCTCAGAACACCGGCTCGTCTATCGCGTCGATGACGACACCATCATGATCGCCGCCTGTCGCTATCACTACGAGAAGTAGCGCCGGTCCGGTCAACCAGGAACGAGGAACGCCTGGTACAGGCCGGTAATCCCGCTCGCCGAGCAGCGCTACGAGATCTATGTAAAGCAACGGCAGGCGGAGAAGGGCGGATGGCGATGGGATACGCGCGTTTGAGGACGTCCGTGCTGAGCAACGGGAGTGCTGGTCCAGGGCGCTGCGTACAGAAGCAGGTACAGCAACGCCGTCTTACATGATCACACGTCATCAGCATATGACTGCCGCCTCACCAGGGTCAGGGGCCTTTCTACGGGGTGACCGTTTCCCGTTTACAAGCAGGAAGTCGGGAGTTCGAATCTCCTAGGCTCCACTCCAGGTGGAAGGCCACTTCCCATGATCGGGTAGTGGCCCTTTCGATCTTGTACAGCTGCAAAATACAGCTACGGCGAAAACATGCCCCGACGTCAGGCGTTCGGCTCCCCTGAAAGCGAGTCGACGAAGGCCTCAGCTTCTGACTGGCTCATGTCCTCGGTGCTTCGCACAAGAAAGACGGCCTGCTTCCGGTGGCCGGCGTCGATCAGCTTGCGGATCCGGGTGGGCAGGTCATCCTCATCGAATATCGGGAAGCCCGGCAGGACCCCACCGGCACGTAGTACCTTCGCGACTTCCCATGCGGTCGGTCCGGAGACCTGGGACTCTTTACGGATCAGGTCCACAGCGTCATGAAACCGGCCCGCCTCGATCAGGTCGTGCGCCCGTACCTGCACATCGATGGGAGTTATGAGGTCCAGGCCGACGTAGATGCGCGATACCTTGCGTTGTCTCATCCATCGGGTGATTCCGAGCCCAAGGATCACCAGCAGCAGGACAAGGAGAATCGACTCCAACGCGTCTAAGCCAAACATGCGGTGATCGTAGTGAGGGAGACCGACAGATCGGGGTTCCTCGCGGCATGCTGAAGGCCGGGTCATGAAGCTGATCGTCGGACTGCGCTGTGAGACGATCCGGGTGGGCGCCGTACGGGCGGTGCTCGTGAGAGCCGAGGAGTCCGGCGTGTTGCTCGCGATGATCCTCTGGTACTCGATACCAGTCGTTGTTGTTGGTGTATCGCTTTTTGTGTGGTCCCGTAACCTGCGGCGCAAGGTGGTCTACTTGTCGCTTGCTCTCGTCGCCTTGGTCATTGCGCTCGTGGTCACCTGGGTAATGGATCGAGAGGGGTGGGGAGTCTGGCTCTTCTTCCTCCTGCCCGCAGTGCTGGTTACGGGGGTTCGGTTGATCGTCGCAGGGATGTTGGCGCGGACTCCGGCGGGTCGGTAGGAAGCCGGCGGCGGTGCGATTCGGGGGAGCCACCTTTGGGAGCACCCAGACGGACGATCTTGAACGTCGGTGAACTTTCACGTGGCTGAGGGGGGACACTGGCGGTCTGCCGGCTGCCCA
The DNA here is from genome assembly GCF_040609855.1 of Nonomuraea sp. NPDC004580. Taxonomy (NCBI): domain Bacteria; kingdom Bacillati; phylum Actinomycetota; class Actinomycetes; order Streptosporangiales; family Streptosporangiaceae; genus Nonomuraea; species Nonomuraea sp. NPDC004580. The sequence goes on from NZ_JBEXLH010000010.1 coordinate 20,080, forward strand.
GGTGAAGGCGGTAGCAAGCGAGTTGGGTTCCCTACCATGATCGCTGTTTCGCGGAACAGGAGGGCATTCACCGTGTGGAGGCAGAAGATCGGACGGCTGTACGACGATGCCGAGTTCGCCGCGCCTGCCTCCGATGAGGTGATCGATCAGATCGAGCGACTGCTGGGTCAGGGCGTGCCGGACGAACTGCGAGAACTGCTGCGGCAGACCAACGGGGTTCGGGCTGAGTATGGCTCCGGGCTGGTGTGGTCGGTGCAGGAGATCATCCAGGGGAACACGGAGTTCCGGCACAGCACCGACTTCGCTGAGCTGTACATGCCGTTCGACCAGCTCTTGTTCATGGGGGACAACGGGGGCGGGGATCAGTTCGCGTATGTCCGGAACCCGGCGGGGCGGCTTGACGAGGTGTTCGTCTGGGATCACGAAACCGACGAACGTAAGCGGGTCGCCACGTCCTTGGAGGACTATTTGGAGCGTCGGGCAGGCGCGGACGGCGACGACTGGTACAAGTGAGGGACTCAGGGCCGGCCACGGCCATGTCTTGACAGTCTTAGGCGTTACCCGGGCGGCGTCGGTCGCGGGCTCGTTGGCGGGCGCGAAAAGCCGTCGTGACGATCCGGGAAAGGCAGCGTGGCGTTGGGTGCGTCACGGCGCACCCGAGTGGGGCGGCCTACAGGCCCAGGCCGGATTCCAGGTGCCCCAGCGCCGTGTCGATCTCGGCGGGACCGTCCATGTCGGGATCTTGTGCCCATTGGAGCCAGACCATGGCCACGACCCCGAAAACAGCACCGATGGCGTTGCGTATCCGCGGGTCGTCCGCGGCACATCCCGCCTCCCTGTTTGAGCAGGTGCTGCACCGGCATCGGATCGAACCCGTGGCCGGACGGCCCCCGTACACCTCATCAGGGCAGCAGGCCGCGTGCGTAGGCGGTGGCGACGGCGGCGGCTCGGTCGGAGACGTCCAGTTTGGTGTAGATGTGTGCCAGGTGGGTCTTGACCGTGGTCTCGCTGATGAACAGCGCCGCGGCCGCCTCCTTGTTGGTCGCGCCGCCCGCCACCAGTCGCAGCACGCTGTGCTCGCGCTCGCTCAGCTCGGCCGTCCGGGGCGCGGGCTCGCGTACCCGACGCAGGACGCGGGCCGCCACGGCGGGCGACAGGACCGTCTCCCCTACGGCGGCCGCGCGGACGGCGCGGAAGACCTCCTCGCGGGGCGAGTCCTTCAGCAGGAAGCCGATCGCGCCGGCCGCGACGGCGGGCAGCACGTCGTCGTCCCCGTCGTACGTGGTCAGCACCAGCACCCGGGCCGACGGCACCCGCGCGGCCAGCAGCCCGATGAACTCCGCCCCGCCCAGCCCCGGCATCCGCAGGTCGGTCAGCACGACGTCGGGCTGTTCGCGGACGGCCACCGCCAGCCCTTCCGCGCCGTCGCCGGCCTCGCCGACGATTTGCAGGTCGGCCTGCTCGACGAACATGCCGCGCAGCCCGTCGCGTACCACGGGATGGTCGTCGACGATCACCAGCCGCACCGTCACGACGTCTCCCATGCTCCGGCCGCCGGGATGGCGGGCACGCTCACGCTCACCGCTGTGCCCCGTCCAGGCGCCGACTCCACCTCGACCTCGCCCGACAGCCGGCTGACCCGCTGGCGCATAGCGGTCAGGCCGAAGCCGCCGGTCTCCGACGGGGTGAACCCGACCCCATCGTCCCTGATGTCGGTCACGACCACATCCTCCATGTACGACAGGGTCACGACGGTTCTGCCCGCCCGGGCGTGGCGGGCCACGTTCGCGAGGGCCTCCTGCACCGCCCGGAACAACGTCACCTCGACCTCGGGGTGCAGCAGCCGGGCGGTTCCGGTGATGGTGAGCGTCGCGGACACCTCGTGCGTCTCGCCCCAGCCGTTCACCAGCGCCGACAGCGCCTCCGGCAGCCGGGAGGCGGCCAGCGGGCCGGGCCTCAGGTCGTCGAGGGAGCGGCGGACCTCCGCCAGGCTCTCCCTGGCCAGGTCACGGGCGACGGCCAGGCGGCGGCGTACCGCGTCGGGGTCGGAGGCGACCTCGTCGGCGGCCTCGAGCTGGGTGACGATGCCCGCCAGCCCCTGGGCGACGGTGTCGTGGATCTCGCGGGCCAGCCGGCCGCGCTCGCCGGCCACGCCGGTCTGGCGGGCGGCGGCCAGCAGCTCGCCCTGCAAGGTGGCGTTCTCCTCGCCCAGCCGCGCGAGGCGCGCGTTGGCCTCCTCCAGCGCCTGGTTCGCCGCGCGCCGCCGCCCCACCTCGGTCTCCATCGCGCGGATGACCCAGCCGATGAACGCCGCCACCGCCACCGACGCCAGCGCTCCCGGCACCTTGGGCCACACGACCCCCGGCCCGGACAGCGCCAGCGGGTCACCCAGCACGACGAGCCCGCCCGCGGCCACGCCGAGATAGGCGTAGCGGCCGGGCAGCGCCACGAACGCCATCGGGAAACAGGCGACGACCAGCAGCGCGTAGGCGGGGTGCCGCGTCGAGAGTACCCACGACAGCGCCAGCAGCCCGGTGAAGTACACCGCCATCGGCGCCAGCGCCCGCTCCGGCCAGTGCGGATGCGCCATCACCATCCAGCCGTGCCACAACGCGGCGGCCACGGCCAGCGCCACGGTCACGGCGCGGGCGGACGGCGGGGCCGCCGGATCGGCGACGGCGATCAGGGTCGCCACGCCGAGCACGGCCAGGGGCACGGCGTGCCAGAGCCGGTCCCAGTCGCGTACCCGCACCACCCACGACCTCGCTCTCACCCGCGCGGATAGGTCAGGCGGCGCAGCAGCGCCTCGGCGGGCCCGCGCGTCCCGGCCCGGCGCATCACCTCGGCCACCACCACGGTGCCCGCCCAGGTGAGCAGTGCCAGCGCCACCGTGGCGGCAGATCCCAGCCGTCCGCCGAGCCCGCCGGCGTAGGGGGACAAAAGCGCCACGAACACCACCGACTGTAGTAGATAGCACGTCAACGAGCGCTGGCCGCAGGCCGCCAGCGCGGTCACGACCGGCCCGAGTCGCCGTCCGATCCGGTCGGCCAGCACGCCGATCAGCGCCGCGTACCCCAGGCCGCCCGCGATCCCCGTCACCACGTGCACCGCGTTGAGCGCCATGACCACGACTGGATCGTGCACGACCAGGACCCCGGCGGCGATCAGCCCCACCGGCAGCCCGCCGGCCGCGCCGATCAGCGGCCCCCACAGCGCGGCCCGCCGCAGCCGGTCCGGCGCGGACAGCAGCGCGCGCCGCCCCGCCCACACGCCGACCAGCGCCGCGGTGCCCACACCCAGCATGCCGAGGGGGGACATCACCCACTCCAGCGGCCGCATCGCCAGCGCCGTCAGCGGGTCCTCAACGGTGAACGACCAGAAGTACGACCGCTGCTCCGTGCCTTCCGGCGTGCTGTAGACCAGCGCCGACGCCGACGCCACGACGACCAGCCAGCCGGCGGCCAGGACGAGCAAGGTCCGGTCACGCACTCGTAGCAGCCGGACCAGGACGAGGCCGACCAGCCCGTACACGCCGAGCACGTCTCCGGAGAACAGCAACGTCGCGTGGACCGCGCCGAACGCCAGCAGCCACAGGCTGCGCCGCCTCAGCACGCGCCGGCCTTCTGCGTCGTCGCGGCGCCGGTTCCAGATCTGCACCATGCCGTAGCCGAACAGGGCCGCGAACATCGGATACGCCCGCGCGTCCACGACGGTCATGCTCACCGCCGACACCACCCGGTCGGCCCAGCCGGGCTCGATGATGTGCTGCCTGATGCCGTACGGGCGCCCGTACAGGTAGATGGCCGAGTTGGCCACCGCGATCAGCGCCAGCATGATTCCCCTGGCCAGGTCGGGGGCGAGCTGCCGCGCCCCCTGCTCCACCGGCCCCAACCGTCCGACCGTGACCACATCGGCCTCCCTCTTGTTCCCGGACTTGGCATCCAGCGTGGAGCCAGGGGGCGGGCTGCCGAATCGTGCGGCGGGGCACGATGCGGCGGCGAACGGGCGATGCCCGGCATCCTCCGATCGGAGGATGTTCGCCGGAGAACTACGACAAGTCGTACTCGTCGATCCAGAGATCGGCTCCAGCTCTGTGAAGAGGGCTGATGGCTTCTCCGCCAAGAACGAGCCCCTGTTGGCCTGAGCCCTCGCTCGGGTCGAACGACCGGACCATGACCAATGTGGCTGCTGCGCCACCAGTGGTCAGCAGAAAGTCGAGAAGGACAGCTCGTACACCTTCGACACTCCGCTGCCTTGCCGGGCGTACACCCACACTCCCGTGGCGGCGGGCGCGATGGCCATGATCTTCGAAGAGCTCTCGGGCAGCGGATACTTGCTCCACCGCCCGTCCTTGACGTGCAGCACGTACGGCCGCCCCCGCCCAGGATCGGCCGCGATCCACACCCCGCCCCGGGCGTCCGCCCGCACGAAGGGCAGCGCGGTACCGGGCAAGGGGTCGCCCACCCGCTTCCACCGCCCGCCCTGCCGGCGCAGGATCACGCCCCCGGACTCCTCGGAGCCCACGGCCCAGGCGTCACCACGAGCGGACACGGCCAGGTCCCGGATCGAGACCTGCGGCATGGGATGCGTGCTCCATCCCGACCCCTCCCACCGGATCGCCTGGCTCAGGCCGTCCACCTGGTGGATCGCCCAGACGCGTCCCGGTCCTGCGGCGGCGATCCGCTCCAGCCACGCCGACCCCATCTCGGGGGAGGGTTTCGGCATCTCCTTCCACGCACCCCGGGACCACATGTTCATGACCCACCCGCCGTACTCGCCGATCCTGGCCAGCCACACCTCGTCCTTGGCCGCGACCGCCATGTCCTTGATGGTGAGTTCGGGGTCGAAGCGCGACAAGTTCGGCCGTCTCACCCACGAGTCCCGTACCCGCTGCCACACACCGCCGGAGGCCAGCCAGAGGTCGTCACCCGCCGGCGACGTCTCGAACCCGAAGCCCGACCCCGTCGGGAGGAAGTCGCCGGGCGGCTCCTCGGTCCGCCAGGCGCGCCCGTCCCACCGCATCATCAGCGACGTGTCGCCCGCGACGTACGTCCAGACCTCCCCGGTACGGAGGGCGGCGATCGAATGCCACATGTGCCGGCCCGGTCCGTCCCAGGTGTGTCTCAACCGCCACGACACCTCGGGCGTCTGGGGAGCACACACGACTAACAGGACGAGCAGCACCCAAGCCAAGCGCATACCGGCAGATCCTAAGCGCGCACCTCAGCCGAACGCGGCCTCCGTGACCGGCGCCCACTCCCGCCACTCGCGCAGCCGCTCGGCGTAGATGGCCTCGATCTCGGGGAGCGTGTTGCCGAGGACGAGCCGCCGTGGCGGCTTCTCGGCGTCGGCGAGCAGGAGGATCGCGTCTGCGGTCGCCGCCGGGTCGCCGAGCAGCCATTCCTTGGCGGTCGCCTCGTGGACGGCGGCATAGTCGGGGTGGCGGCCGGTGGTGCGCATGCTGGTGGCGCCGGCGAAGTCCGTGGCGTACGGGCCGGGCTCGACCGCGGTCACGTGCACGCCGAACGCGGCGACCTCCTGGGCGAGCGCCTCGGACAGGCCCTCCACCGCCCACTTGGAGGCGTGGTAGGCGCCGATCCCGGGGTACGCGCGTACGCCGCCCTCGCTCGTGACCTGCAGGATCCGGCCGGACCGCTGGGCTCGCAGCACGGGCAGGACCGCTTGGGTGACCCAGACCGTACCGAAGAAGTTCGTCTCCATCTGGGCGCGCAGCTCGGCCTCGGTGAGCTCCTCGACCATGCCGAAGAGCCCGTATCCGGCGTTGTTGACGACGACGTCGAACCGCCCGAACCGCTCCACGGCTCGCTCGACGGCCTCGAACACCGCCTTCCTGTCGGTGACGTCGAGGGGCAGCGGCAGGACGGCGTCGCCGAAGCGGCGTACGAGCGGGTCGAGCGCGGTGACGCCGCGGGCCGTCGCCACGACCCGGTCGCCGCGCCGCAGCGCGGCTTCCGTCCACAGCCGGCCGAAGCCGCGCGAGGCGCCGGTGATGAACCAGATCTTGGACATGATTTCCTTCCAGGTCTTCCTGCTTCCAGCATCCGTACGTACGAGCCATTCCACAAGCGAGGCTTTCGCACAGCAGGCATGCGGAGTACGCATGGCTTAGGTTGGTCGCATGGCGGAGTTCACCGTTCCGGCGCTGCGGGTCGTGCACGCGGTCGTCGGCACCGGATCGTTCACGGCGGCCGCTGAGCTGCTCGGATACACGCAGTCGGCGATCTCCCGGCAGGTGGCCGCCGCGGAGGCGGCCGCGGGAACGCCGCTGTTCGTCCGCAAGGCCCGTGGGGTGGAGGCGACCCGAGCGGGCGAGGCGTTCGCGCGCCGGGCGGCCGCCGTGCTGGCCGAGCTCGACGCGCTGGGCCGCGAGCTGGCCACGCTCGCCGACCCGCTCGCCGAGCAGGTCACGCTCGGCGCTTTCCCGACCGCGACCTGGTCGCTCGTCCCCAAAGCCGTGGCGGCGCTCAGCAGCGAGCACCCCGCGCTGGCCGTCGAGCTGCACGAGGCGTCCAGCCCCGCGCTCCTGCGCCAGGTGCGGGCCGGCGGCGTCGACGTCGCCGTGATCGCCGTCGGTCAGAGCCTGCCCGACTACGACCTGCACGACCTGCGCACCGAACGCCTGACGACCGGCGGCATGGGCATCGTCGCCGTGCCGAAGGACCACCGTCTCGCCGGACGGTCGCGCGTCTCGGTCGAGGATCTGTCCGGCGAGCCCTGGATCGTCGGTACGGGCCCGCGCGGCGACCCGCAGTTCGGCGCCTGGCCGACGTTGCCCGAGCCCCGCATCGTCCACCGCATCCACGACTGGAACGCCAGGCTCGGCTTCGTCGCCGCGGGGCTCGGCATCACGACCGTCCCCCGGATCGCCGTCTCCGGCCTGCCCGCCGAGATCGCCACCGTCGAGGTTGACGATCCCGCCTATTCGGGGCGCATCACCCTGACCGTGACCAGGTCAGAGCCGTCTCCAGGGCAGCGCGTCGTCGTCGCGGCCCTGCGCGCGGCGGCCCGTGATGGTGTGCTGCGTTCGCTGCCCATGTGAAAGGCCACATCGCCTTGACGGGGATGTGGCCTCAGGGGCATCAGGACGGGAGTTGCTTCTCGTACCAGCTGTAATCAATCATCGTGCTGGCGGGGCCGGTCAGCGTGCCGTAGACCTGCCAGAAGCTGTCCGGCTCCAGCGAATAGCGGAAGATTTTGTCGCCGGGCCGGTCGTCCACGAACGTGGTCTGCTTCGCGTTCTTCCAGATCCGTACCTCGATGGTGAATGTCGAGGTGTCCGGGATGTCGAGGCAGATTTCGAAGTCGTACGCGCGCGAGCCGCCGATGTTGTACTGGCGGCCGTCGATCGCGGGGCGTTGGACGTTGGAGGGGACATAGCTGTTCACGACCCGGGTGTAACCCCCGGTGGCGCAGTCGATGCCGGAGGTGGCGGCGGATGCGGGACTGGTGACGGTGAGCGTGGCGCCGAGGACCCCGGCGGCGAGCAGGGAGATGGTGTGCTTCATGCCTCTCCTCATCCGTGCAGTGAGTCTCCAACCGGGTAGTTGAAGGATGAACTGATTCTGGCGCGCGTGCGCACTCCCGGACAAGGGCGGGCAAGAATTCCTGCGATCTTAAGTCAAGTGTTGTGATAAGCATCAAGGCCACACCCCGTGGCCGGGATGTGGCCTTGGCGGTCATCCTGCGTTCGGCATCAGGCCGGGGTGCGCTTCTCGTGCCAGGTGTAATAGAGGAAAGTGCTGCCGGGGCCGGTCAACGTGCCGTGCACTTGCCAGGCGAAGTTGGCGGGAATGGTGTAACGCAGAATTTTGTCGCCAGGCCGGTCATCGGTGAAGAAGGTCTGCAAGCCGTCGTTGAAATTCTTCAGCTTGATGGTGAACGTCTCGCCGTCCGGGATGTCGAGGCAGATCTCGTACGTGTGCGGCTGCGGCCCGTTGATGTTGTAGAGCGCGTTGTCGACCCCGGGGCGCTCGACGTTGGTGGGCACGTAGGTGTTCACGACCCGGGTGTATCCGCCGGTGGCGCAGTCGATGGAGGAAGCGGACGCGGGAGTCGTGCCGGCGAGCGTGGCGCCGAGGGCGCCGGCGGCGAGAACGGAGATGGTGCGCTTCATGCCTCTCCTATCCATGTGGTGACGCTCCAACTGAAGAAGTTGAAGCCTGAACTGATTCTGTCGTGATCACCCATGTCTGGACAAGATCGGGCAAGGTTCTGTCCACCCCGCAGTAAGCGGTGACGCTCAGCCGGTCGCCGCGACGCGCCAGGGCGCGGTGGAGAACCAGACCTTCGCCGACGGCAGCAGGAGCAGGGTGACGATGAGTGCGGTGCAGGGGCCGGCCTCCGGTGCTGACCGAATCCGGAGAATCGCACTTACGAGGTGCCTTCCTGCATCGGCTACTTGAGGCGTGAAGAACTTCGATGATCCCAGGGCAAAGGGCACCTGCCTCGTTTCACAGCACATGCATCACCTTTCAAGCCGTGAATTCAGGCTCAGGACCTTGGCGTGCGATTTCTTCCACTGAGACTCCGTGCTATTGCATGTCTGTACTGCCTGGTCGTCATGGGGATTTGCGGTGGATGGCATGATGAAGCGCGACGATACGGCCAGGAGCGGAACACTTGACAGTGGACTTTTCCGTGGTTGATGACGTCTGCACCACGTTCACCACCCACGTCGACATGGGGTTGTCGCGTCGCTGACCGGCGCATGGCGACGGCCTGGCGCGCCTGCCTATGTGGAGCGGAAACAGCCACGGGGGGCCTGAAGCCTGAATGAGGCCGGGCGGAGCCATGGTGTTCCGCCCGGTCCCGGGGTTTGGTCAGGTGGGTTGGTTATGGGCAGTTGCCGATATCGCTTTCGGAGGAGGCCAGGACGACGTTGGTCTTGGCCAGGCCGAGGGCGTTGACGGTGATGTGGACGGCGTTGACGGTCAGGCCTGTGTCGGGGGTGGTGAAGGGGATCTGCTCGTTGAGGACGAGCTTGACGACGCCGACGTTGACGGTGGTGTTGGGTGCGATCTCGGTAGGTTCCGCGATGACCACCGTGTTGCCGACCTTGAGGAAGGCGATCGTGGTGGTTCCGCTGGATCCGGCGCAGGTGGTGGTGGAGCTGGAGTTGATGGTCTTGACGGTGATCACGGGAATGCCGGTGATCCCGATGGTGGTGTCGTCGATGGAGGCGGTGGCCACGGATTTGCCGGGGAATGCGGTGGTGGCGACCTGGGCGCACAGGGCGTGCCCGGTGATCAGTCCGCTGAGGGTGGCGGTGCAGGGCACCGAGGTGGTTTCGGTTGAGGTGGTGGTGATGTGGCCGGTGTCGGGGGTGGGTGCGATGTTGACCAGTTGGATGCCGGCCAGAGAGGCGTCAGCGGCCAGGCCGTAGGCCCGTCCGGTGAGCTGCTGCGGCGTGACGATGACTTCTTCGTCGCCGCACGGTGAGGTGACGGAGTTGTTGTGGGCGTCGCCGCTGTAGGTGGCGGTCCACCGGTAGGTGCCGGCCGCGCCGATGGTCACGTCGCCGGATGCGGCGGTGCCGGTGCCGGACACCGTCCCGGTACGAGTCTCGATCGGCTCCGCACAGTCGGTGTCACCGGGCGCGAACAGCTGGAACGTGACGGTGCCCGTCGGTTGGTATCCGCCGGACAGGGTCGCTGTATCGGAGACCTGTCCGCCCGCGGGCACCGTGTCCGATGGCGTCGTGACGATCGATGGAGTCGCCTTCGGGACGTGTTCGGTGATCGTTTCAGTGAAGCCTGGTGACAGGACGCCGTTGAGCAGGAAGTCCACCTTGCAGGTGATGGTGCTTCCCGGTACGGCTTCGGCCCCGATGGAGACGGTCTCGGTGAAGGCGGCATCTTCGCCGCTGGTCACCGTCCGGCTGTCCGGGGTCAGGGACACCGACAGGTTCGGGTCGCAGTCGCGTAACTGGTGGGTGACCGTGACCGGCAGGTTGCTCAGGGCCGCCAGGATGGTGTCGCTGACCTGCGAGGAGTCGATGCCGGAGAACAGCTGTCCGCCCGTGGCGTTGGTGATGGCGGTCGCTTGCCCTGTCGAGTCCATCCCGGCCAGGTCGAACGCGAGCACGGTGATGTCGGCTGCCTGCAGGGCGCTGATCGCGTCCGCCAGCGTATGGCCGTTGCTGGGATCATGGCTGGGGGCGTCCCCGATCAGGAGCACGATCCGAGAGCTGTTCGGCCTGAAGTCGACAGCGCCGGACGCGACCTCGAACAGGCCGTTGATGCCGTCCTCGGGGAAGTCGCCGCCGCCCGATGCGACCAGCGAGTTGAGACCGTTGGTGACGTCGGTGTCGTTGTCGGTGAGGTTCTGCGCCACCCGGAACGGCGTCGCGTCCGCCACGTCCTTGTACTCGGCGACCGCGAACTGCGCGTCCGGCTGCGCCGAAGCCACGTTGGACAGGATCGCGTTCGCATTGGTCTGCACGTTCGAGATGACCCCGCCCATGCTCCCTGTCGTGTCGATCAGGAAGGTGATATCCGGTTTGGGCGGGATCACCGGAGTAGAGACGGTCTTGTCGATCGTCGTCGATTCGCCCGGGTCCAGGTTCAGCGTCACGTCCGCCGGGGTGACCCCAGGATCGGCGGACGCCGTCCCTGCCCCGGCCACCAGCATTGCACCGGCTATTGCCACGCACGCGGCAGCCTTTAATCGTCGCGTCATTCTCACGGTGTGATTCCTTCTGTGTGGCGGTCATGCCATAACGGATTTGGGATCGCTGGCCGTGCAGAATTCTGTGATTACGTCATACGGAATGCCCTCTCCCCGCGTGTTGGTGCGACAGAATACGATGTCGCATTGGTTGACAACCTCGGTGACTTTTCAGCGCCGGCCGTTGGTCAACGAGGCGAGGTGTGGCCACGGTCATAAGGGTGACTGGTCGGCGAATCGTTGTAAATAGGACACTTGCGGAAGTCCCCCGAGTGGCCGCAGTCGGCCACTCCTTGCCGATGGGAGACTCCCGCGAGAAGTGAGCTTTGCCAAGATCTTTTAGGTACGCCCGCTGAAATGAATAATCCTCAGATTATCGCCTTCAAAGGGCGGCCATTTCCGGTTCCTCCGGACCGTTTCCCACACGAAATACGGTCTCGTGCTCTGAACTGCGCTTTTTGCTGCATGAATCGGGGCAGCGGCTGCGACCGTCGCGGGGCTTTCGTCGCTGGTCTACCGGTTGGTGAGGTGCCGACGGCGCTGGGTCCGCTCTGACCTGTCGAAGGATCTCGAGTTGCCGGTGCTCCGTCGCGAGGATCAGGTGCACCGCCCGCGCGCAGCGACCGGTTCACCACCTCGATCATCCAAGCCACTGTCGCCGAGTTCATCGAGCGCGGCGACCTCGACCGGCACCTGCGGTGCACCCGCCGCAACTACCGCCAGCGACACGGCGTTCGGCGCTGGCCATGTACGCGTGTGCGGCCTGGCGGCTTCTGGCGGTGTCGTCCATTCGAAGGACGTTACACAGTGGCGCCGACAGCTTCGCCGGGGGATATTCGGGTGAGTTCCGGGGTGGTGCGGGATAGCGTTTCCTGGGTGCGGCGGTGTATCTCGTGTAAGCGGTGGGAGCCTGCTGGGGCGCCTGGGTGCCGGGCCTGCGCTGCCGTCGTCGACGAGGTCGTTGAGGCCGGGTGGCGGGCCTTTGTCGCGCGGGAGTTCGGCGGGCTCGGCCCGCAGGAGGAGCGGGACGTCGCCGCCATCGTGGTCGATGAGCCGGACAGGCATCTCTGGCGAGTCGTGGATGCCGCCTACGATCGGCTCACCTGTGGGGAGTGCGAGGGCAGGTTGGGCCGGGGGCCGGCGGGGTGCCGGGCTTGTGATCTGGCCAACGGGTTTCGGTACGTCGCCATCGAGGTCGATCGGCCCGGTGTTCCGCCGGGGAACGAGCATGGGCTGCGGGTCAATGTGGCGGTGGTGCGCAGGCCCTACGGGATCTCTGAGCGTGAGCTGGTGGCGCGGCGGCTGTTGTTGCCTTTCCTGCTCGACGGGCGGTTGCCGACGATCGCTCAGGCTCAGGAGATCCGGGCCTTTCTCAATCGAGGGGGGACGGAGGATCAACTCGCTCGGCGGCTCGAATCGATCCTGGGGTGCTAGCGGGTCACACCGCGCGCATCAAGAGGTGGCCGCGGCGGAAGCGTTCTCCCTCCAGTGGTTCGCGGAGCATGCGGGCGACCTCCGCGAAGCCCTCCTTGCGGAGCAGGTCGGCCAACTCGTCGATGGGCCAGCGGTAGGCCGCGGTGACCTTGTGGTCGAACTCCGTCACCGGCTCGCCCTCCGACTCGAAGAAGCCGATCAGGAGGTGGCCGCCGGGGGCCAGGACGCGGCGGAACTCCGTCAGATAGGGCGGCAGCTCCTGCGGCGGGGTGTGGATGATCGAGTACCAGGACAGCAGGCCGCCCAGCGAGCCGTCTTGCACGTCGAGCGCGCCCATCGAGCCGAGTTCGAAGCGCAGGCCGGGGTGGTCGCGGCGGGCGATCTCGATGAACGCGGGCGAGAGGTCGACGCCGGAGGCGTCAAGGCCGAGGTCACGCAGGTAGGCGGTCATGTGGCCAGGGCCGCAGCCGGCCTCTACGACCGGGCGGGGGCCGTCCGCGCGTACGAGGCCGGCGAAGGCGGCGACGATCGCACGGTCCAGGGGCAGGCCGTCGAGCGAGTCGCGGACCAGGTCGGTGTAGAGATCGGCGACGGCGTCGTACGCGGAGGCGGTGGCGGTCAGGTAGGGGGAGGGTTCGTCGGCCATGGCGGACGACTGTAGCCCATCAGGACCTGGCCGGTACGACAACCTCCTCGGCGTCCTTACGACGGGTCAGCCAGAAGTACACGAGCGCCCCCACGAACAGCACGATCGACGTCCACTGGTTGCTCCGCCTTCCCAGATGAACAGCGCCCGGTACGGCTCCTTGATGGCGCGCGGGCCGAAGTAGATCTGCCAGTCGGTGATGACGTGGTAGAGGCGGGCTCCGATCAGGCCGAAGACGACGCCGGGGATGGCGATGTCGCTGATGGTGCCCGGTTCGCCGCCTCGGGCGCGCCAGCGGCGGTCGCTGATCCAGATGCCGGCGGCGATGGCCACGATGAAGCACAGCGCGTAGGCCCGGATCGGGATGAACCCGAGATGCCAGACCCCCTCCGGGGGACTGGGAATCAGGGCGAGGGGCATGGTGGTGACGCTAACGGATCGGGCCCCGGATGGGCAGGTACGTGACGTGATCGGACCTTCCCGAATGGTCACGCCGCGCGGGAAGCAGATCCGATCACGAAATGTCCGCATAAATCGGGAATGGGGAGCGGCCGGCTCGGCGCTTACCGAGGGTGCGCCAACAACAGTAAGAGACCCCGGTAGAGACCTTCCGGTAGAGAACCCCCGCAGAACCCCGCCCCGCGCGGATCGCCGATGAGTTCTGTCGGTGGGGCCGGTCATTATGTGCGTGGCGACGATGACCGTCCCCAAGAACACCCCTTCTGATCCCCTGTTGACGGCCGACCGAGATCGAGGCTCCGTGATCACTTCAACGCACGACGCAGCACCACCGAAGGCCGAGGAGGCCGCCGGGTCACGGCGCACGCCGCCGGTGATCCGGCTGCTGGTGCTGGCCACGTTCGTGGTCATCCTCAATGAGACAATCATGATCAACGCGATCCCGCGCCTCATGACCGCCCTGAGCATCGGCGAGCAGACCGCGCAGTGGCTCTCGACCGCGTTCATGCTGACGATGGCCGCGGTGATCCCGATCACGGGGTGGTTCCTGCAGCGGGTGACCACGCGCGGCGCGTACGCCACCGCGATGGGCCTGTTCCTGCTGGGCACCGCGCTGGCCACGGTGGCGCCGTCGTTCGAGGTGCTGCTCGGGGCCCGCATCGTGCAGGCGTCGGGCACGGCCGTGATGATGCCGCTGCTGATGACGACGTTGATGCACGTCGTGCCGGAGCACAACCGGGGCAGGGTGATGGGCAGCGTCAGCCTGGCGATCTCGGTGGCGCCCGCCATGGGTCCGACGATCTCCGGGCTGATCCTGAGCTTCGGGTCGTGGCGGCTGTTGTTCGCGGTGGTGCTGCCGATCGCGGCGCTGATCACGTGGCGTGGCCTCGCGCAGCTGCAGAACGTCGGCGAGCCGCGGGTCGGCACGATCGACTGGTTCAGCGTGGTGACGGCGGCGGCCGGGTTCGGCGGGCTGGTCTACGGGCTGAGCCGGTTCGAGGGCGGCGAGGCCGGGATGGCGGCGGCCATCGTGGTGGCCGGGCTGGTCACGATCGCGGTGTTCGTCGTCCGGCAGCTCGTGCTGCAGCGGCGCGGGGTGCCGCTGGTCGACCTGCGGACGCTGCGCCACCGCACGTACACCGTCGCGTTGATCATGATGGCGGTGGCCTTCATGGCGATGCTGGGCTCGATGGTGCTGCTGCCGCTCTACCTGCAGAACGTCAGGGCGTTCAGCCCTTTGGAGACCGGGCTGCTGGTCATGCCGGGCGGTCTGGCGATGGGGCTGCTGGGGCCGGCCGTGGGGCGGTTGTTCGACAAGTTCGGCGGCCGGGTGCTGGTGGTGCCGGGCGCGGTGGCGATCATGCTGTCGCTCGCCGGGTTCACCCAGATCACGATGACGACGCCCTACTGGCAGATCCTGGCGCTCCACGCGCTGCTGTCGATCGGCCTGGCGGCCACGTTCACCCCGGTCTTCACGCTCGGGCTCGGCGCGGTCCCGCCCGCGCTCTACTCGCACGGCAGCTCGATCCTCAGCACGTTGCAGCAGGTCGCGGCGGCCATCGGCACGGCGATGGTGATCACCGTGATGAGCTCGCGCAGCGCGTCGCTGCGGGCGTCAGGGGTCAGCGACGTGCTCGCCGACCTCGGCGGCATGCAGCTGGCGTTCGTCATCGGCGCGGTGCTGTCGGTGGCCGTGGTGGTCACCGCCCTGCTCCTTCCTGCCAGGGCCGACGCCTCGAAGTAGGCGTCTTGCGCGGTCGCGGCGCCGGTGTACAACTCGTGATCGTCGACGAGGAAGGTCGCCTGTGACCGCGTTACGCAGGCGTGGGGTTCGAGCAGGCCAGGTTCGACGCGCTGATCGCGCTGGTCGTCGGCCAGATCGTGACGGTGCCGCTCGGGTTCCGACCCGGGCTCGGCCGTATGGGTCAGGCGCGCCCGACGATCTGGTGGTCGGGGCTGACGAGGGCGACCACGCGGTCCTCGTCGCGTGAGTACGGCTGCCCGATGTACTTCTGGGCGATCGCGTCGATGACGTCCCAGGCCGCGTCGCCGTCGAGCCACTCGACGACCCTGCCGCGCACGATGACCGGCTCGAACGGGTCGTCGGCCGGCGTCATGGACACCGCCATCCGTGAGTCTCTTGAGGGAACCCAGAAAAGGTCAGCCGCGCTTTCTCGCGCGGTAGGCGCTGGCCTTGGCGCGGTTCTGGCAGGACAGGTCGCAGAAGCGGCGGGAGGCGTTCCTCGTGGTGTCGTAGAAGACCAGGGAGCATCGTTCGGCCTGGCAGGCGCCGAGGCGGGCGGGCTGGCCGACGCCGATCACCATGGCGAGGGCGGTGCCCATGTCGGCCGCCCAGGCGTCCACGGGGTCGGCGTCGGGGCGGTGGAAGGACAGGCCGAGCGGGTTCGCGGGGCTGCCGTGCAGGTTGGGGACGGCGTGGTGGCGTACGAGGAGGTCGTTGAGGCCGGCCGCCGCGTCGGGGAGGCGGTCGCCGGCGGCGAACAGCGGGCGCAGGCGAGCGGCGATCCCGGCCAGGCGGTCGGCGTCGGCCGGGGTGAGGACGCTCGCGGGCGGGTGGACCGTCAGGTGTTCCTGGGCGGCGACGACCGCCGCGAGGCGGTCGGCTCCTGGCGGAGGGGGCGTGCGGCCGCGGCCGTGCGCGTACGGCGTGGCCAGGGAGTTGATCAGCTGGACGGCCAGCTCGACCCTGCTCCCGACATAACTGTCTATTTCGGCTTGACCAGTGATTCGCCATGCTTCTACCATCACTGGCATAGCTTATCTAGACAGTGAGGATCCTCCGTGACCTTCGACCAGCTCGCCCGGCAGATGTGGCACCAGATCGAGCCGGTGCACGCGTCGCTCTACTTCAGCAAGGAGGCGTTCGAGGAGGCCGCCGCCCTCGGCTACGCCGTCGAGCCGCGCTGGCCGAGCTACTTCGCCTGGCGTACGGCGGTGCTCGGCGCCGCGGGGCGCGGCCTGGTCGCGGCCACCTACTACAGCTTCAGCCCGGCCATGATCGCCGAGTACGTCCCGTCGATCTGGGAGACGGCCTCCCCCGAGCAGGTGCTCGAAGCCCGCCTGCGGGCGGTGGACCGGACGATCCGGGCCCTCGTGGACGACGTGCAGCCGCTGGCGGAGGCGGCGGAGCTGGCGGTCAGGGCGGCGGAGAGCGCCGACGTCGCGCATCGGCCGCTGGCCGCCGCCAACCTGGCGCTGCCCTGGCCGGACGAGCCGCACGTGCGGTTGTGGCAGGCGTACACGGTGCTGCGGGAGCACCGCGGCGACGGGCATCTGACGGCGTTGCAGGCCGCGGGGCTCGACGGGTGCGAGGCGCTGGTGTCGTTCGCCGCCGTGGGGGCCGCGCCGGTCGCCAACTTCGCCGGACGCGGGTGGAGCGAGGAGGAGTGGGGCGCCGCCCGTGAGCGGCTGGCCGCCAGGGGGCTCCTGGACGCCGACGGCATGGCCACCCCCGAGGGCCACGCCCTGCGCAACCGGGTCGAACGCCACACCGACCAGCTCGCCGCCGGTCCCTGGAAGGCGCTCGGTGAGGAGCGCGCCGCGCTGCTCGCGCAGCTGAACCTGCCGCTGCTCGGCGCGGTGTTCGAGTCGGGCATGCTGCCCTCCCAGACGACGCTCGGCATCGGCAAGATCACCGTCACCTGACGCCCCACGTACGAAAAAGGCGGGCCCGCCACCTCGAAGGTGACGGGCCCGTGAGACCGAGCGATCAGGCCAGGTCGAACCGGTCGAGGTTCATGACCTTGTCCCACGCGGCCACGAAGTCCTTGACGAACTTCTCCTTGGCGTCGTCGCAGGCGTACACCTCGGCGACCGCCCGCAGCTCCGAGTTGGAGCCGAAGACCAGGTCGGCGCGGGTGCCGGTCCACTTGACCTCGCCGGTGGCGGCGTCGCGGCCCTCGAAGGTGCTGCTGTCGTCGGACGTCGCCGTCCAGGTGGTGCCCAGGTCGAGCAGGTTGACGAAGAAGTCGTTCGTCAGCGTGCCGGGCGTCGTGGTGAGGACGCCGTGCTGGGACTGCTGGTGGTTGGCGCCGAGCACGCGCAGGCCGCCGACCAGGACGGTCATCTCGGGCGCGCTGAGCGTCAGCAGGTTGGCGCGGTCGATGAGCAGGTATTCGGCCGGCAGCCGGTTGCCCTTGCCCAGGTAGTTGCGGAAGCCGTCGGCCGTCGGCTCGAGCGCGGCGAACGACTCGACGTCCGTCTGCTCCTGCGTGGCGTCCACACGACCGGGACGGAACGGCACCTCGATCTCGAAGCCCGCGTCCTTGGCGGCCTTCTCGACGCCGACGTTGCCCGCCAGCACGATCAGGTCGGCGAGCGAGACCTGCTTGCCGCCGGTCTGCGCGCCGTTGAACGCCTTCTGGATGCCCTCAAGCGTGCCGAGCACGGTCGCGAGCCTGTCGGGGTCGTTGACCTCCCACCCGGCCTGCGGCTGCAGGCGGATGCGGGCGCCGTTGGCGCCGCCGCGCTTGTCGCTGCCGCGGAAGGACGAGGCCGACGCCCACGCGGTGGAGACCAGCTCGGAGACCGACAGGCCGGAGGCCAGAATCTGGCTCTTGAGCGTGGCGACGTCGCCGGCGTCGATCAGCTCGTACGTCCGCTCGGGCAGCGGGTCCTGCCAGATCAGCGTCTCGCTGGGCACCTCGGGGCCGAGGTAGCGCACGACCGGGCCCATGTCGCGGTGGGTCAGCTTGAACCAGGCCCGCGCGAACGCGTCGGCGAACTCGTCGGGGTGGTCGAGCCAGCGCCGGGTGATCTGCTCGTAGATCGGGTCGACCCGCAGCGACAGGTCGGTGGTGAGCATCGTCGGGGCCACCCGCTTGTTCGGGTCGTGGGCGTCGGGGACGGTGCCGTCGCCGGCGCCGTCCTTGGGCCGCCACTGCCAGGCGCCCGCGGGGCTCTTGAACAGCTCCCACTCGTAGCCGTACAGGGTCTCGAGGAAGCTGTTGTCCCACTGGGTCGGGGTGGGGGTCCAGATGCCCTCGAGGCCGCTGGTGATGGCGTCGCCGCCCTTGCCGGTGCCGTACGAGTTGCGCCAGCCGAGACCCTGCTCCTCCAGCGGCGCGGCCTCGGGGTCGGGACCGACGTGCTCGGCGGGGCCGGCGCCGTGGGTCTTGCCGAACGTGTGACCGCCGGCGATCAGCGCGGCCGTCTCCTCGTCGTTCATCGCCATGCGGCGGAACGTCTCGCGGATGTCGCGGGCGGCGGCCAGCGGGTCGGGGTTGCCGTTGGGGCCCTCGGGGTTGACGTAGATGAGGCCCATCTGGACGGCGCCGAGCGGGTTCTCCAGCTCGCGGTCACCGGAGTAGCGCTCGTCGCCGAGCCACGTGGTCTCGGGGCCCCAGTAGACGTCCTCCTCCGGCTCCCATACGTCCTCGCGGCCGCCGGCGAAGCCGAACGTCTTGAAGCCCATCGACTCCAGCGCCACGTTGCCGGCCAGGATCAGCAGGTCGGCCCAGGACAGCTTCTTGCCGTACTTCTTCTTGACCGGCCACAGCAGGCGGCGGGCCTTGTCGAGGTTGCCGTTGTCGGGCCAGCTGTTGAGCGGGGCGAAGCGCTGCTGTCCTGCGCCGGCGCCACCGCGGCCGTCACTGATGCGGTACGTGCCCGCGCTGTGCCAGGCCATCCGGATGATGAGCGGCCCGTAGTGCCCGAAGTCGGCCGGCCACCAGTCCTGGGAGGTGGTCAGCACCTCGGCGATGTCGCGCTTGACGGCCGGCAGGTCGAGGCTCTTGAACGCCTCGGCGTAGTCGAAGTCCTCGCCCATGGGGTTGGCCACGGCCGGGTTCTTCGCCAGGATCTTCAGGTTGAGCCGCTCAGGCCACCACTGACGGTTGCCGCCGCCCTGGGTGGGGTGGAGCGCGCGGTGGGCTACCGGGCAGCCGCCTCCATCCTCTGTCTTCGCGTCTGTGACGATCGCGTCGTGGTTCTCAGACAATGGGAATCCCTCCGGACTATGTGACTCAGGGTGCTCAAGAGCTGCTGGTGGCGGTGGAACAGTCGGGGCACAGGCCCCAGTAGATGACCTCGGCCTCGTCGATGGTGAAGCCGTGGTCGTCGGACGCGTGCAGGCACGGCGCGTGTCCGACGGCGCAGTCGACGTCGGCCACGGCGCCGCAGACGCGGCAGACGACGTGGTGGTGGTTGTCGCCGACCCGGCCCTCGTATCTCGCCGGGCTGCCCGCCGGCTCGATGCGGCGGACGAGGCCCGCGGCCGTGAGGGCGTTGAGCGCCTCGTACACGGCTTGGAGCGAGATGTGGCCGACGCGGTCGCGCACCCCGGAGGCGATGGCCTCGACGTCGAGGTGGTCACCGTCGCGGACGGTTTCGAGCAGCGCGACCCGGGCGGCGGTCACCCGCAGCCCGACGCTGCGTAGCTCCTCGGCGCCGGTCGGCGTCTGGGGTGCGGTCATAGCGCCCAACCTAATCACCTAAACGCGAACGATACAAGATAACGAATTATGCAATCTTAGTGTCGTTTAAAGGAACTTTGACCACTCCTTGGATCAGGGGGTCAGCGAGTCGAGCAGGGCGCGGGCGAAACCCGCCGCCGCCGCCTCGTCGTCGTCCCGTTCGCCCGGGGGCGACATGTGCTCCAGGAAGGCGTGCTGGAAGCAGGCGCCCAGCAGCAGGCCCGCCGCCGCCCGTACGTCGGCGCCGGCGCGCACCCGGCCGGCCTTCTGCTCACGGCGCAGGTAGGCGGCCACGGCCTCGTTCGCCTTGTGCGGGCCCGCGCCCTGCCGGTGCAGCTCCTCCTTGTGCGCGGACAGCGTGCCGGGGTCGGCGAAGATCGAGGCGAGCATCGGGAACCCGGCCCGGTAGAACGCGATCGCCGCTCCTGCCACGGCGGTCAGGTCCTTCTCCAGGCCGGCTCCGCCCTGGAGCGCCGCCGCCAGCGCGCCGAAACCGGGGGAGCGCTCGCGCAGGACGGCCACCAGCAGGTCGGCCTTGCTGGCGAAGTGCTTGTAGAGAGCGGCCTCGGTGAAGCCGGCCTTCCGCGCGATCTGCCTGGTCGTCGCGTTGGCCAGGCCGTGCTCGGCCATCACCGCGGCGGCGGCGTCCAGGATGACGTTCCTCGTTCCCATGTCCGATCCGGTCCCTTCGGCGGAGTTGACGTGGTTAGTAAACGCTCACTAGCATCGCCGAACAAGTTAGTGAGCGTTTACTCACCATAGGAGTCCGTCAGGTGGATCTCTTCTCGGGGGTGTCGTCGTGCGCCCGGTGACCATCACGTTGAGCACGCTGCTCGTCTTCGTCCTCGGGACCGCCGGGGTGGTCGGCTGGCTGACCTTCCTGCGGGCGCCCGACAGCCCGCCGTCCGCCGCCTGCGGCGCCGAGCCCACCCGGCCCCGCCTGGTGGCGGCCGGGGCCAGCATGACGCAGGGCTCGCTGGGCGCCGACTGGGTGGGGGCGGTGCGGGCGCGGCATCCCGCGTACGAGGTGGTCAACGCGGGCGTCAACGGCAACAAGGTCGCCGACCTGCTCGCCCGCGTCGAGACCGACGTCGTCGCCTGCCGCCCGGCCGCCGTCACGCTGCTCATCGGCACCAACGACGTACGCGACGACGTCCCGCCCGATCGTTACCGCGCCGACCTGCGCACCCTCGTCGAGCGCGTCACAACCACCGGTGCCCGCGTCGCGCTCATGTCGCTGCCCCCGCTCGGCGAGGACCTCGACACCGGGCCCAACCTCCGGCTGCCTGCCTACAACGCCGCCATCAAGGAGGTCGCCGCCGCGACGGGCGCCGACTACCTCCCCCTGTACGAGCGCATGGCCGACACCCTGAGCCAGGCCGGCCCCCGCACGCCCTACGCCTTCAGCTTCCCCCTCGCACTCACGGTCGCGGCCCAGCACCACCTGCTACGCCGCAGCTGGGACGAGATCGCGGCGTCAGGCGGCCGTATGCTGCTGGTGGACCACATCCACCTGACCGACCGCGCCGCCTCGATGGTCACCGACCTCACCGCAGCCTGGCTCACGGGCAAGCCTTGACCGCCGCGTGTCCGCCCAACGCGGAAAGGGCGTTGTGTCGCTGCCGTCGGCGGGTGGGGCGGGTTACGCTCGCGCCATGACTTGGGATCTTGACGCGCCAGGGGTGCTGCGCCTGCCGTCCGGGCGGCTGGTGCGCGGCAGGGGCCTGCGGCATCCGCTCCCGCCCGGCCCCGAGCCCGCCTTCGCCCTCTACCTGCTGGGCAAGGCCCCGCCGCCGGTCGGCTGGGAGCACCGGTGGGTGCGCTGGCCCGACTTCTGGCTGCCGTCCGACCGCCGGCAGGCCGCCGCAGATCTGCGCGAGGCGTGGGAGCGCGCCGCGTCGGAGCGTGTCGAGGTGGCCTGCGGAGGCGGCCGCGGACGCACCGGCACCGCCCTCGCCTGCCTCGCCGTCCTCGACGGCGTCCCACCCGCCGAGGCGGTCGCCTACGTCCGCACCCACTACGACCGCCACGCCGTGGAGACCCCCTGGCAACGCCGCTACGTGGCCCGCTTCGACCCTGAGCCGTCACTCGACCGGCCATGAGGCCGGCCCGGGCGCCGAGCCGCGACCGCTCGCCGCAGCATCAGGCGTCACTCGACCGTTCGTAAGATCTGTTCGATCGAGGCCGCGCGGGAGCGGAGTTCGGCGAGGTCGGCGGCGGTGCGTTGCTGGGCGTCCATGGTCTTCTCGGCGAGCTGCTCATACCGCTGCACCAGCCGGCGCAGCTCCTCCGCCTGGTCGGCCTGGCGCCGGGACTTGCGGGCGTCGAACGAGCCCACGACGACCACACTGATCAAGAACGTGACCAGAACGAGCACGCCCAGGTAGAAGATCACCTCGGGCCACGACAGTGCCATCTATGAGCCCTCCTCGGGGTCCGGCCTGGTGAGGGTCTTGGCCGCCTCGGCCAGCGCCGGCGCGGTCAGGTGCAGGTCGAAGTCGGTGACCTCGTAATACTTCATCGCCTTGCCGTCGTCGGACAGCTCAAGGGTGCCGGTGATCAGCCCGGCGGCCTCCAGCCGGCGCAGGTGCATGTGCAGCAGCGGCCGGCTGACGCCGATGACGCGGGCCAGGTGGCTGACGTAGTCGCGCCCGGCGCTCAGCTCGGCGATGATGCGCAGGCGCAGCGGGTTGGCCAGCGCCGCCAGCATCTCCACCAGGGCGTCACCCGTCGGCCCTGCCTCCGTCATAGCTTCCCATCGCGTGTGTACGGCCTTCCACCGGGACCGTAGCACCCCGGCGTCCGGCCAGGAACGACGTCGGGGGCCCGAAGGTGAGCCCCACGGCCAGGCAGATCAGCGGAATGGCGGGGATCACGTACCGGACGTCGAAGGCGGCGAGGAACGGCGGCGAGGCGACCAGCGCGAGCGCGGCGAGCCCCGGCAGCAGCGCGTCCCACCGCCGCCGCAGCGGCGCGGCCACCAGCACGCCGACCAGGACGAGCGTGAGCAGCGGGAACGGCACGTACCCGAACCGCTGGTACGCCCGCAGCCACCCGGCGAACGGCTCGACCACGCGGGTGGCGGCGGGCCCGGCTTCGTACGCCTCCGCCACCCCCCGCACCGACGAGCTGATGGGCCGCTCGGAGGAGGGCAGCTTGTACGGCGTCTTCTCGTCGGCGGAGGTCCGTTCCCAGCGGAACAGCTGCCCCAGATCGGTGACCACGGCGCCGAGGTACTCGCCCGGCTGGGCGAGGATGGCCGCCCGCGCGAACTCCCCGGCGAGCTTGTTGCGGTTGGCCGTGCCCGGCACCTTGGGCAGCGGCGAGAAGTCCTCCCACAGCCAGTAGGGCGGGTACGGCCGCTCCTCGACCGGCATGTCGGGGCAGAGCACCGCCAGCCGCTCGGGCGGCTTGATCACCCCGCAGTCGGCGAAGCTCATGGTGCGCGACCACAGGAAGTTCCCGTCCGCCTCGGTCAGCGCGTACGTCCCCTTCTCGGCTTTCATCCAGGCCGCGTACGCACCCAGCGGAAGCGCCCCGGCGACCAGCAGCGCCACCAGCGGACGCCACCCGTAGCGGCGGATCAGCAGGTAGGCGGCGGTCAGGATGAGCAGCGGCAGCCCCACGGTCCTGGTGATGCCGGCCAGGCCGAGCAGCAGCCCGCCGACGGCCGCGGTCGTGGGGGTGACCCGCCAGGTGATCAGCGCGACGGCGCCGGCGACGAGCACGATGAAGACCGCGTCCGCCATGATCATGTGCTCCAGGAGGAGCATGAACTCGTCGTAGAGCAGTGGGGTGACCAGCAGCGTCGCGCCCCAGCCCGGCAGGCCGCGGCGGCGCAGCAGGGCGTACAGGCCGACGGCGAGCCCCAGCACGAGCAGGTGCTGCAGGACCGTGACGAGCGTGAGGCTGTGGGCGGGGCGCAGCAGCGCGAGCAGCAGGGAGTAGCCGGAGGGCCGCGTCGTGCCCGGGGTCAGCTCCTCACGCAGGAAGGCGAAGGAGTCGCCGTAGAACAGGATGGCCGGCGGGAAGCCCAGCACGGCGAGCACGCGCAGCCCGATCGCCGGCAACAGGGCGATGACCAGTGCGCGATGGGCCAAGACGGATCCGCTTCCTCGTGAGTCCCGCGACCACACAATAGTGGACATCCCGGTCAGCACTCGTGGTCGTCATGACCGGCGGAGCCACGGCCGGCGCGTCCTGAAGAACGTCACCAGGAACATCACCTGGATGCCGCCCTCGACCAGGATGAGCAGCGCGGCGTCGATCGCGGCGATCGCGGGTCCGCCGTGCAGGCCGGCCCAGACGGCGGCCAGCGCGTGGACCAGCCCGTTGATGATGATCGGGCCGCCGTAGAAGGCGAAGACCGTCAGCGTGACGGAACCGCCTGCGGCGAGGGCGACGGCGTAGATCCGCACGGCCCGCCGCTCGTGCGGGGCCAGCTCACCGGTGGGGTCGGCGACCGGCGATGCGGGCTTCGTGAACGGGGTGACCGCCCGGGCGAGCAGGTACCGGACGTAGCGGAGCCCGTCCCCGAACAGGTCCTTGCACCGGAGCAGGTCGCGCAGCACGAAGTAGAGGTCGGTGCGCATGTAGATCTGGGCCTGGAGGGGCAGGGACAGCAGCGCGGTCAGGATGAAGGCCCGCAGCAGCGCATCGGCGAAGCCCGGCAGCGGCAGGTACGCCACGGCCAGCAGCATCGTGGCGATGAGGAGGAGGTCGGAGGCCATCCCGGCCAGGTACACGCGGTAGCGGTGCCTGCGGGGCACCCCCCAGATGGCGGTGACGTCGGTCTGCACGACGAGGTAGTGCAGCCGGGTGCCGAACGCGATGCGTGCGGGAGCGCCGAGCGAACGCGCCGCCAGCAGGTGCATCATCTCGTGCACGCTCGCGAGCACGGAGAAGAAGGCCGTGTTGACCAGCACGGAGAGCCCGGTGTACTCGCTCCAGAAGAAGTCACGGTGATGGGGGAACAGCTCCGGCCGCACGACGACGGTCAGCGCCGCGGCCGCGACGACGGCGAGCCAGGCCAGCCTGACGGGCCTGGCGAAGAGCCACCGTACGTGCCGCTCGGTGATGCCGGGGAAGTGGGCGGCCTTCGGCGCGGTCCCCGGCAGCGGCAGCCCGTCGATCTCGGCCACGAACTCGAGGTCGGCGAGCGACTCCACGAAGTCGGCCACGTCCAGCTCGACGTCGTGCTCGTCGGCGATGACGGCTTCGACGTCCGCGACGGGCCGCCCCTCGCCGAGCAGCCGGATCACCTCGCCGCACACCGCGGGCAGCTCGACGAACTCGCCGAGGTCCGGGCGGCCGGCCACGATCATCTCCGGGTCGTCGTCATCAGGACGGACGACGAGCGGGTGCAGGCGTACGACGCTGCCCGCGCCGACCTCGGCCGCCGGGACGCTCACCCGGCCCCCGGCCCGCACATCGGGCAGTCGTCGTCGCGCGGGACGTCGATGAAGTACTGGTGGTCCCAGACGGCCATGTTCCAGTGGAAGACCCGGCCGCGGGTCTGTGCCGGCAGGCCGCCGAGCTGGTACAGCACCTCCAGCGCGCAGAGGTGGCCGCTGATGTTCGCGCTGGCCGCGACCACCGCGTTCGGCCGTGACTCCGGCAGCAGCCGCCCCAGCTCCTTCTCCTTGCGGGCCTCCTCCTGCCGGTCCAGGCAGGCCCAGCAGCCGGTCTCGCCGGGCACGAACGAGCCCACGACGACCATCGGTCCGGTGTAGAGGCTCATGAACCACGGGGTGCCGGTCCGCAGGGCGGCCTCGTTGGTCCACGCGACGATCTCCGGATGGGGCTCGTCGGCGCACAGGACGAACAGGTCGTGGCCGCTCATCAGCTCCACGACGTCGGCGGGGCCGGTCACCTTGGTGTCGCTGCCGGTCACCGCGACCGCGCCGTTCATGGCCCGCAGCCGGGCGACGGCCTGGTCGACCTTGGGCTTGGTCACGTCCGACTCGGCGTACAGGAGCTGGCGGGTCAGGTTCGACTCTTCGACGCGGTCGAAGTCGGCGATCCGCAGCGCGCCGATGCCGCTCGCGACCAGTCCCGCCGCCACGGCCGATCCGGTGCCGCCGACGCCGAGCAGGCTCACCCGGGCCGCCTTGATCCTGGACTGGATCTCGTGCGGTGAGGTCCGTGGCGTGGTGTCGATCCAGCTGAAGAAGTGGCGCGCCGATGCGTACCTGGCGAGGTCGCGTTCGGTGAGGTTCGCCGGTACGGGTGCTCCGGCGTCCTCGATGAAGCCGCCCTCGATCAGGCCGTCGATGACCTCGCGCACGCTGTCGTCGTCCACGTCGGGACGGGTCGCGGTGAAGTCGGCGCAGATCTGTTCGACCGTCCTGGTGCCGTCCATGAGGGTCACGATCGCGGCGATGCTGCCCTCGTCGTCGTCGGCGATCTCGGAGGCCACCCCGAACTGGGACAGTCCGATGACGATGCGGTTGCCCGGCAGCAGGAACGGCTGGTGCACGCGTTTGACCCTGGGCAGGCGCACGTCGTCACCTTCTCCTTCCAGTCCCTGACAAGCGGAACCGGCCGGACGAACGCCGACCGGTTCCGGTATGTCAGTAGATCAACCGCTCTGTCCGCCGCGGTTGATGGTGGTCTCGATCTTCTCGAGCTTCCTGATCTTGACCTCGAGCTTCTTCTTCTTCATCGACATCTCCTCGCTCTCGATCTCA
Organism: Nonomuraea sp. NPDC004580; assembly: GCF_040609855.1. Taxonomy (NCBI): domain Bacteria; kingdom Bacillati; phylum Actinomycetota; class Actinomycetes; order Streptosporangiales; family Streptosporangiaceae; genus Nonomuraea; species Nonomuraea sp. NPDC004580. The sequence goes on from NZ_JBEXLH010000010.1 coordinate 46,428, forward strand.
AGCCGGGGAGACTCCCCGAACGACGGCGGGCGAGGGACACGCACCTCAACCTGAGTCTCACTCGCCACTCTTGGTGGGCAAGATCTTGACACTTGCGTGATATAGCCGTCAATGCCGTATTTTTTCGTGCTTGTGGTAGCTATTTCCGAATGCCATTCTGAAAATAGGTTCCGGAGAAGCCGCACGCCGCCGGAGGGGATGCATGACCGTCGCCGACCGTCCCGCCTTCGACAAGGACGCGCTCCGCCGCAGATATCGCGAAGAGCGTGACAAGCGGCTCAGGCCCGACGGCAACGACCAGTACATCCGCCTGACCGGCCGCTTCGCCCACTACCTCAAAGACCCCTACATCCCCGTCACCGAGCGCCCGCCGAGGACCGACCACGTGACGGTCGCGTTCATCGGCGGCGGCTTCGCGGGGCTGCTCACCGGCGCCCGGCTCAAGGAGGCCGGCGTCACCGACGTGCGCATCGTGGAGAAGGGCGGCGACTTCGGCGGCACGTGGTACTGGAACCGCTACCCGGGCGCGCAGTGCGACACGGCGTCGTACGTCTACATGCCGCTGCTCGAAGAGACCGGCCACATGCCGACCGAGAAGTACGCGCACGCTTCCGAGATCCTGGAGCACTGCCGCCGCATTGGCAAGCACTTCGGCCTGTACGACAACGCCCTCTTCCACACCGAGGTCCTGGACCTGGAGTGGGACGAGGCCCGCTCCCGCTGGCTCATCCGCACCGATCGCGGCGACGCGTTCACCGCGCAGTTCGTCGCCATGGGTATCGGCCCGCTGCACGTCCCCAAGCTGCCCGGCATCCCCGGCATCGACGACTTCGCCGGACATTCCTTCCACACCAGCCGCTGGGACTACGCCTACACCGGCGGCGACCCCTCGGGCGCGCCCCTCGACCGGCTGGGCGACAAGCGGGTGGCGCTCATCGGCACCGGCGCGACGGCCGTCCAGTGCGTGCCGCACCTGGCCAGGGCCTGCCGCGAGCTGTACGTCTTCCAGCGCACGCCCTCCTCCGTCGACGTCCGCGACAACCGGCCCACCGACCCCGAGTGGTTCGCCTCGATCGCGACGCCCGGCTGGCAGCAGCGCTGGCTGGAGAACTTCACCGCCAACCAGACCGGCGGCCTGGCCGACGAGGACCTGGTGATGGACGGCTGGACCGACATCGCCCGCCGCTTCCGCGCGAAGATCAGCGCGCTGCCGCCCGGCCAGGTGACGCAGGAGAGCGTGCTGGCCGCGTTCGAGGACGCCGACTTCGAGAAGATGGAGGAGATCAGAGCCCGGGTGGACGCGGTCGTCCGCGACCCGGAGACCGCGCGCCGGCTCAAGGCGTGGTACCGCCAGCTCTGCAAACGCCCCTGCTTCCATGACGAGTACCTCCAGGCGTTCAACCTGCCGGGCACCCGCCTGGTGGACACCGACGGCAAGGGCGTCGAGCGGATCACCGAGCGCGGCGTCGTGGTGGCCGGCCGCGAATACGAGGTGGACTGCGTCATCTACGCCTCCGGCTTCGAGGTCGGCACCGACTACACCCGCCGCGCCGGCTACGACGTCAAAGGCCGCGGCGGCGTGCGGCTGTCGCAGCGCTGGGCCGACGGCATGCGCACGCTGCACGGCATGCACGTGCACGGCTTCCCCAACGTCTTCATCGTCCAGCCGGCCCAGGGCGCCAACCTCATCTCCAACATCCCACACAACTTCACCGAGGCGGGCAGGACCATCGCCGCCATCGTCAAGCACGCCGTCGAGCACGGCCACACGCAGGTCGAGGCCACGCGGGAGGCCGAGGACGCCTGGATCGAGCTGCTGCTGTCGGGCACGGGCCGGCTCATGGGCTCACCCGACTGCACGCCCGGCTACTACAACAACGAGGGCCGCGACCTCGGCCTGAAGTCGTGGCTGAACGTGGGACACCCGCAGGGCGCGATGGCCTACTTCGCCTACATCGACCGCTGGCGCACCTCTGGTGAGTTCGCGGGCCTGACGTTCAGAAGCTAGACCCTGCACTACTGACCCCACCCCTCACCAGCGGTTACGGTCGCAGAATGCTCAACAGGACCGCGCTGGAAGCCCTCACGCGACGGCCGCTGCCGTTCCTGGCCTCCGCCTGGCCGTGGCGCGCCGCCGCGTACCTGCTGGCCAGCGTGGTGCCCGGTGTGGCGGCGGGGGTCACGGTGGCGGCGACCGTGCCGGCCGCCGGCCTCACGCCGTACCTGGGCGTCGTGACGGCGCCCGTCGCGCTCGCGCTGACCGTCCTGCCCGTCGCCGCCTTCGAACGCGTCCGCCTGCGCCTGGTCGATCGGGTCGAGGTGCCCAGACCGCCCGACCGGCGTAAACGGGAGGCGGGGCTCGCGGTCATGACCGTGCTGGCGCTGTGGTGGATCGACCTCGTCATGCTCGCCTTCACGGTCGGCGGGCCCGTGGTGCTCATCCTCACGCCGGTCGTGCAGTCCGACCTCAACGCCGTGGCCGGCACGGCGGGATCCGTGATGGGGGTGCTGCTGCTGCCGGTGGCGGCGTACACGATCACGGCCTGGAGCGGGGCGCGGGGCGCGATGGTGCGTGCGGTGCTGGCGCCGCAGGACTCCGAGCTGAGCGAGGTGCTGCGGTCGCGGGCCCGGCTGGTGGACGCGTTCGAGATGGAACGCCGCAGGATCGAGCGTGACCTGCACGACGGCGCCCAGCAGCGGCTGGTGGCCCTTTCCATGACGCTGGGCGTGGCCAAGCTGGACCTCGTGGCCGACTCCGACCTGGGCCGGCTCATCGCGCAGGCCCACGACGAGGCCAAGCGGGCGCTCGCCGAGCTGCGCGAGCTGATCAGGGGCGTGCACTCCCAGGTGCTCACCGACCGGGGGCTCGCGGCGGCGGTGCACGACGTGGCGGGCCGCTCGCCGGTTCCGGTCGCGGTGGATCTCGACCTGCCAGGACGCCTGCCCGCGCCGGTCGAGGTGACCGCCTACTACGTGGTCAGCGAGGCGCTGGCCAACCTCGCCAGGCACAGCGGCGCCACCCGTGGCTCGGTCACCGGCCGGGTCGAGCGCGGCACGCTGGTCGTCGAGGTGCGCGACGACGGCGCGGGCGGCGCCGACCCGGCGAAGGGCACGGGGCTGACCGGCCTGGCCGACCGGCTGGCCGTGGTGGACGGCAGACTGTCGCTGTCGAGCCCGCAGGGCGGCCCGACGCTCGTCCGGACGGAGATCCCGTGCTGATCATCGAGGAGGACCTGTGCGCGTGGTGATCGCCGAGGACGCCGTGCTGCTGCGCGAGGGCATCGCGGGGCTGCTCGACCGGTTCGGCCACACCGTGGAGGCCGCGGTCGGCGACGCGCCCGCCCTGGTCGAGGCCGTGGCCGAGCACCGTCCCGACGCCGTGGTGACCGACGTGCGGATGCCGCCGGGCTTCTCGGACGAGGGCCTGCGGGCGGCGCTGGAGCTGCGCGGGCGCTTCCCCGAGCTGGCGGTGCTGGTGCTCAGCCAATACGTCGAGCAGACGTACGCGGCAGAGCTGCTGGAGCCGGGCGGCGGCGCCGGCATCGGCTACCTGCTCAAAGACCGCATCGGCGACGTACGCGAGTTCGTGGACGCCCTCGACAGGGTGGCCGCGGGCGGCACGGTCGTGGACCCCGAGGTGGTGCGCCAGCTGCTGCGCCGGCGGCGCGACCCGCTGTCCCGGCTGACCCCGCGCGAGCTGGAGGTGCTCGGCCTGATCGCCGAGGGCCGCGCGAACGCCTCGATCGCGGCCGGGCTGCACGTCACGGAGGCGGCCGTGGCCAAGCACATCGCGAACATCTTCGCCAAGCTCGACCTGCCGCCCGCCTCCGACGGGCATCGGCGGGTGCGGGCGGTGCTGGCGTACCTGCGGGGCTGATCGTTCCCCTGGAGGCTCATGTCGTGACTAAGTAGGGTTTGATGCCATGAACGAGCAGTGGCAGGAGATCGGCGACCGGGTCTACGTACGACGCCACCGGTCGTACGACCTGAACACGGGGCTGATCGTCGGCGACGGGCACTGCCTGGTGCTCGACACCCGGAGCTCCCACCGCGAGGGCGCCGACCTGGCCGAGGCCGTCCGGCGCGTCACCCCCTACCCCTGGACGATCGTCAACACCCACTCCCACTTCGACCACTTCTTCGGCAACGCGATGTTCGGCCCCGCCGCCGAGATCTGGGGCCACACCAGGTGCGCCGAGGAGATCGAGCGCTACGGCGAGCAGCAGCGCGAGGGCATGATCAGGAGCAGGCCCGAGCGGCGCGAGGAGTGGGAAGAGGTCACGATCGTGCCGCCCGACCACACGTTCAGCAGCGCCGCGAGCCTCGACATCGGCGGCCGCATCGTGCACCTGCGGCACTTCGGGCTCGGCCACAGCAGCAACGACATCGTGGCGCAGGTGCCGGACGCGGGCGTGCTGTTCGCCGGTGACCTGGTGGAGGAGGGGGCGCCGCCGGCGTTCAGCGACTCCTACCCGCTCGACTGGCCGGTCACGCTGGACGCGATGCTGGCCGAGATGCCCGAGCCGGTGATCGTGCCGGGGCACGGCGCGGTGGTCGATCGGGCGTACGCGCAGGCGCAGCAGGAGGAGCTGGCGCTGGTCGCCGAGCTGGCCGAGAAGGCCCACGTGGAGGGGCTGCGCGACTCGATCAGGCTCTTCCCCTACCCCGAGGAGGTCTCCCGTCAGGCGGTCGAGCGGGCGTTCATGCAGCTCGACGCCTTTTCAGACGCCAGGCCAGACGCCAGGCCAGACGCCTGACCAGCCGTCTGACCAGCCGTCTGACCAGCGGGGAAGCGCGCCACGAAGCCCGCGTCGTCGTAGACGAGCGTGCCGCCGTGCAGGTGCGCGATGTCCCTGGCGATGGGCAGGCCCAGCCCCGCGCCGCCCGCGTCCCTGGCCCGCGCCTCGTCCAGCCGGGTGAACCGGCCGAACACCGCCTCCCGCTGATCCCCCGGGATGCCGGGCCCGTCGTCGCTCACGACCAGCACCGCGTCCCCGTCCTCGGCGGCCACCCGCACCCGTACGGTGGCGCTCGCGTGCCGTACGGCGTTGTCCACCAGGTTCGTCACCAGGCGATCGAGATGCCCGCTCGACCCCGGCAGCACCACGTCAGGCGCGACGTCCAGCTCCACCCGCACGTCGGGCCGCCGCCTGGCCCGCAGCGCCGCCTCGGCCGCCACCTGACCCAGGTCGATCTCGCCGCTGCGCAGCGGCTCGCCCGCGTCCAGCCGGGCCAGCATGAGCAGGTCGGCGGCCAGCGACTGGAGGCGTTCGACGTCGGCCAGCGCCTCGGCGGTCAGCTCGCTCGGCTCGGCCAGCTCCAGCCGGGCCCGCAGGGTCGCGATGGGGCTGCGCAGCTCGTGCGCGGCGTCGGCCACGAACCGCTTGTGCTGCTCCACGGCCGTCTCCAGCCGGTCGAGCGTGCCGTTCACGGTGGTCGCCAGCGCCGCGATCTCGTCCTTCGAGCGCGGCACCGGCACCCGCCTGTGCAGGTCGCGGGCCGTGATGTCGGCCACCTTCGCCCTGATCGCGGCCACCGGGCCGAGCGCGCGGCCCACCGACAGCCAGGTCACCCCGGCCACCACGGCCAGCAGGGCAGGCACGCCGGGCAGCAGCGCGCCGTAGACCGTGCGCAGCGCCTGCTCGACGCCCTCCAGCGAGACCCGCGACAGCAGCGTGGCGGGGCCGTCGGCGGTGGCCACCTCGACGGCCGCGACGGCGTACTCGCTCGGCCTGGCCCACTCCGTGGCCGCCGCCCGCCGGGTCAGCAGCACGTCGGGGTCGGCCACCCGCAGCGCCACACCCTCCTGCGGGGCGCTCGTCGAGGCGTCCGCGCGCACGCCCGTCCTGATCGCTTCGATGGGCGTGAGCTCCAGCGTCTCCGCGTACGGGGCCGCCGCCGTCGCCTTCCTCGCCGCCTCCGCGTCGGCGCTGCTCACCAGCGTGCCGCGCAGCGACACCACCAGCACCAGGGCCGCCGCGCCCAGGGCGACCGCCACGACGAGCGTGGCCGCCGCCGTCGCCCGTACCCGCACCGAGGACAATCCAGGCGAGATCCGCCGCCACAGCCTCATGCCGCCTCCAGCCGGTACCCGGCGCCGCGCACGGTCATCAGCGTCGTCTTCCCGAACGGCAGGTCGATCTTGCGGCGCAGCGCGCTGATGTAGACCTCCACGATGTTCGGGTCGCCGTCGTAGCTGAAGTCCCACGCCTGGGCCAGCAGCTCGCTCTTGGAGACCACCTCGCCGGCCCGCCGGGCGAGCGCGTGCAGCACGGCGAACTCCTTGGGCGTCAGCGCGATCTCCGCCTCGCCTCGGCGGCAGCGCAGCCCGGCCGGGTCGATGACGAGGTCGCCGACGGTGAGGGAGACCGGCCGCTCCCGCCCGCCCCGCCGCACCAGCGCGCGCAGCCGGGCCAGGAGCACCACGTACGAGAACGGCTTGGCCAGGTAGTCGTCGGCCCCGTTGTCCAGCGCCTCGGCCTCGTCGTAGACGCCGTCCTTGGCGGTGAGCATCATGATCGGCGTCCAGTCGCCGGCCTCGCGCAGCCGGGAGCAGACGGCGTAGCCGTTCATCCTGGGCAGCATCACGTCGAGGACGATCACGTCGTACGCGTTCTCGGTGGCCAGCCACAGCCCGTCGCGCCCGTCGTGGGCGACGTCGACCGCGAAGCCCTCGCCGGACAGCCCGCCCTTGATCAGGTCGGCCAGCCGCTCCTCGTCCTCCACCAATAAGACTCGCACGCCACCCAGCCTGCCTCAGCGCACCTAAAGCGAAGCTGAAGATCGTTTCGGCTGCCTTCAGGATCACTTCAGGTGCGCGGGGCCAGTCTCGGAGCCGTCCGACCGATTCCGATCAAGGAGAATCCATGTTCAAGCGACGTCTCGCGGTGCTGGGCGCGGCGGCCGTGCTCGCCGTCACCGGCCTGGGCGGCTCCGCGCTGGCCGACGGCGCGAGCCCGGCCGGCGTGGTCCGCTCGCCCGCGCCAGGCGTGAAGGTGACCTGCACGACCGCGGACGGCAAGGTCGTCGAGCTGGCCCAGGCGATGCCGGCCAGTGAGATCGGCAGCCACGAGGCCGCGGAGGCGCGGCCGTCCGGGCAGGTCGAGGCGCTCAAGGAAGGGGTCCACGCCGAGGTCGCCGATACGGTGGAGTTCCTGCCCGTACGGGTCGCGGCGATCGCGGAGGGCTTCGCGCAGGCCCCTGCCGGGAACCCGGCTGAGGCCATCGCGATCTCCTGTGAGCGCGCCGACCAGTAGCCGCCGCTCACCCGGTGAACGACGGGTGCGGCCCCAGTGCCCAATACTCGAACAGGCCGTGGCCGACCAGCCCGTCGTACTCGAAGCGCCCGACGGCGTCCACCATCCCCCACATCTTGGGGGCGTCGTCGGGCAGCCGGTACGTCACCCCCTGCACGACCGGCCCTGGCCCCTGGTACATGCCGTGCCGCCAGTCCTGCTCCAGCCCGTAACCGGTGCCGACCATGAGGCGCACCGGCAGCAGCGGCGTGCAGCGCACGTCGAACGGCTTGCCCCCTGGCGGCGCGAACGTGAGGACGGCCTCGACGACGTCGCGGGTGCCGGGGGCGTAGACCGGGCGGTACTCCGGCCTGCCGAGGTACTCCTCCTCGCGGCCGTCGGACCACACGCGTACGGCCTCCTCCAGCACCCGGCGGCCCCGCTCGTCCTCCTGCACGATGCAGAGCACGGCGTGGTCGTCGAACTGCATCGGCGCGTAGAGCCAGTAGAACGTCCCCGGTCCGGTGGCCTGGATGCCGGGCGGTTCCGGCTCGCCGACGGGCCTGACGCCCCAGCTGCGGTCCCTGGTGCCCGTCCAGCGGTCGGGGGTGACCTCGATCTCCCGCTCGCCGAGCGTGATGTGTCCCGTCCACCGGCCGGTCTGCGCCATGCGCATCGAGTCGAAGACCACCCGCTCCTGGCGGCGCAGGAAGTGGCGGGGTTCGAGGGTGGCCGGGATCGTCCCCTCCCAGTGCAGGTCGAAGGAGAGGCCGTGCTCGTTCGGCTCCAGGACCACCCTGAGCCGCTTGAGCCCCTCGACGACCTTCACCCCGAAGGGGCCGATCCGCGTGTCCATCCGGTCGGCGCCCAGCTCGCGCGAGGCCCGTACGACGCGGTGCAGGTCCTGGGTGCGGACGCAGGCGAAGGCGTCGGTGACGCCGAGGTTGGGGTACTGGCCGAGGCCGACGATCAGCATCAGCTCGTCCGAGGCGGCGTGGCAGTTGAAGTAGTAGCGGTCGTAGAAGTTGCGGTCGCCGGTGGTCACGTGCCGCATGACCTGGGCCGCCTGGTGGACGGGGTGGTCGTCGAGGGGTGACAGCGTCATGCCGGGTTTGTAACAAGCGCTTGGTCGTACGTCAACAAGCCCCCGCACGCGAAGCGCGCCCCCGTCACGTGACGGAGGCGCGCTTCCCAGGACGGGCGAGCTTACGACATCTTGTGCTCGTCCGGCCTGCTGGACACCTTGGCCGCCATCTGGTCAGCGGACTCCGCAGTCCTGTCCGCCTTCTCATTGACCCAACGTGAGGCATCGGAGGCGGAGTCCTTCATGTGCTCGGTCCACTGCTGTGCGTTGCGGCGGTAGAACATGTAGCCGATCGTTCCCACCGCGAGGCCGGTCAGCAGCACGAGCGTCGGCCAGCGCCGCGATCGCGTTGGTTTGGGGTCGATTCGCCGGGCCGCCGCGGTCAGCATCGAGCTGACCTTGGGAGCGACCTGCTCCTCGAACCCGTGCGCCGCGGACTCCAGCCGCGGCGCCGCCCAGTAGCGGGCGTCTTCGATACGCTGCGCCGCGACCACCTTGGCCTGGTCGGCCATGGGTGCGAGGCGCTGGCCGGTCTGAGCGGCCCGGGTCTTCATTTGACCCATCCACGTGGCGGGCATTTCTATGACCACGCGGCGTTTCTTCAGTGTCAGGGACACGACAACCTCCCCTGTCGTTGGGGCCCCGAGCCTGACCTTCCCTGGACAAGGCGGCTCAATCATGGCCGTCCGTGGGAGGATGGCTCGGTAGGCCGAAAGGCCATAGTCCTCAAAACACCACAATTCCAACCCTGTGCATAGAGGGGGGCAGCTGTCTCGTGGCTGAGAAGCTGATCGCTAACCTGCAGACCAATCACGGCAATATCAAGGTGGAACTCTTCCCCACCAAGGCTCCGAAAACGGTGCGCAACTTCGTGGAGCTGGCCGAAGGCTCCCGCCCCTGGACCCACCCGGGCACCGGCGAGAAGAGCACCGCGCGCTACTACGACGGCACCATCTTCCACCGGGTGATCTCCGGCTTCATGATCCAGGGCGGCGACCCGCTCGGCCAGGGCATCGGCGGCCCCGGCTACGAGTTCGACGACGAGATCCACCCCGAGCTGCGCTTCGACCGCCCCTACCTGCTGGCCATGGCCAACGCCGGGATCCGCATGGGCAAGGGCACCAACGGCTCGCAGTTCTTCATCACGGTCGGGCCGACCCCGCACCTCAACGGCAAGCACACCATCTTCGGTGAGGTCGTCGAGGGCCAGGAGGTCGTCGACGCGATCTCCAAGACCCGCACCGACGGCCGCGACCGCCCGGTCGAGGACGTCGTCCTGCAGTCGGTCACCATCGACCGCGTCCAGGCCTGACGCGATCCGCCCGTCCCCGGCCCATCAGGGGTCTGCTCACAGGACGGGCAGGGCCGCTTGCGCGCCTGCGCAGCCGGAGGGCCGTTCCCACGGTCGCTCCGGCCGCGCAGGGCAGCGGAGCGAGGTGAACCGCGACGGGCGCGTCACCCGCGCAGGGCGGCGGGACGAGCCGATCCGCGACGGGCGCGTCACCCGTGCGGGGCGGCCGGTTCGCGGGCTCACGCGGCATACCCCCGCAAGCCTTAGGCTTCGGTCATGACCAGCCAGCCGCCGAGCCAGCCCCCACAGCCCGAGCAGCCCGCTGAGGCCGTGCCCACGTGCTACCGGCACCCCGACAGGGAGACGTGGGTGCGCTGTCAGCGTTGTGAGCGCCCCATCTGCCCCGACTGCATGCGCGACGCCGCGGTCGGCTTCCAGTGCCCCGAGTGCGTCGCCGAGGGCAACAAGGCCATCCGCCAGGCCAAGTCCACGTTCGGCGGCGGCCTGGTGCGCACCCCGATCGTCACCTACGCCATCCTGGGGCTCATCGTCCTGGTCTTCGGAGCCCAGCTGCTCACGGGCGACGTGGTCACCGCCGAGCTGGCGATGTACGCCCCCGCAGTCGCCGCCGGCGAGTACTACCGCCTGCTCACGGCAGCGTTCCTGCACCAGGACTTCATCCACATCCTGTTCAACGGCTGGGCCATCTGGGTCATCGGCCCCTACCTTGAGCGCGCCTTCGGCCACGCCCGCTTCACGGCCCTCTACCTGCTCAGCGCCCTCGGCGGCTCGACACTGGGCTTCTGGCTCGACGCCGACCCGCTCCGCACCTTCACGCTGGGCGCATCAGGAGCCGTGTTCGGCATGTTCGGCGCGGTCTTCGTGGTCGGCCGCCGGCTCAACCTCGACGTGCGCGGCATCGCCGTGATCATCGCGCTCAACCTGGCCATCACGTTCGTGCTGCCCGCGTTCTCAGGTCTGCGCATCAGCTGGACCGGCCACGTCGGCGGCCTCGTCACCGGCACGCTCCTGGCCCTGGCGCTGGCCTACGCGCCGAAGGCCAACAGGGCGCTGGTGCAGTGGCTGGCGATCGCTGGAGCGCTGGTGCTCCTCGTGGCGCTCGTGCTGGTACGCGTCCCAGCGATAGCAAGCATGGTCGGCTGAGCTTCCCCAGGCTGTGGAAAAGACTGTGGAAAGAACTAACGCCAGCGGGTGGAAAGAACCACACCGAAGATGATGAAAACAAACCCGATCAGCAGGTTCCAGTTCTGGAGGTCGCTGAAGAAGGGAGCCTGCGGAGCGACGTAATAGATGGCGATCCACAGGATTCCGATGATCCACGCGGCGACCATCGTGGGAGCCAGCCAGCGGGGGCTGACCTTGACCTGCTGTGACCTCTGCGGCGGGGTGTAGACCGCCTTCTTGCGAGCCTTCGACTTGGGCACTGGGTAACTCCTGCTGAGGGCCTGGGCTTCCGGATCATCCGCAGGCTCTTCGGTAAGGGTAATTGAAGTGAGGCCCAGGATAGTCGCCACGCGCGTCGCATGGCGATCCCCGGGCCCCGCATCGTCGCCGAATACCCTGAGCGCATGCGGGCCGTGTTCCGGGCTCTCGGGGAGACCAGCATCACCGCGGGCCTGATCCTCATGCTGTTCTGCGCGTACCTGCTCTGGGGCACCGGCGCGTACACGCAGCGGCAGCAGCTGCTGCTCCAGCGCGAGCTGGCGGCCGAGAAGAGCCGCACGGCCCCGCCGGAGCCGAAGGCCGGCCAGGCGTTCGCGCTGCTGCGCATCCCGCGGCTGGGCCGCGACTACCGGTACGCGATCGTCGAGGGCGTCGGCGCCGACCAGCTCAAGAAGGGCCCAGGCCACTACCCTGACAGCGCGATGCCGGGCGAGGTGGGCAACTTCGTGCTGTCGGGCCACCGCACCACCTACGCGGCCCCGTTCAACGAGATCGACGAGCTCGAACGCGACGACGAGATCATCGTGGAGACCCGCGAGGCCCGCCACACCTACCGCGTCACCTCCCAGGACGTCGTGCGGCCCGACGAGGTCGAGGTGCTGGCCCCGGTGCCTGGCAAGCCCGACATCCGGCCCATCCGCGCCTTCATCACGCTGTCCACCTGCCACCCCGAGTACTCCGCCGCCGAGCGCCTCATCGTCTACGGCGTCCTGAAGCACAGCGAACCGCGCGAGGAGTGACATGTACGCCTGGCTCTGGCGCAAGCTGCCCGGCCGCCCTGCCGCCCGGCTGCTGACGGCCGCCGTGCTGGTGCTCGCCGCGGTGGCCCTACTCTGGTACGTCGTGTTCCCGCTGATGGAGCCGGCGGTGACACTCGATGAGGTGACGGTGAGGAAATGAGCCGCGTGCTGGTCGTGGACAACCACGACAGCTTCGTGCACACCATCGTGCAATACCTGCGCGAGCTGGGCGCCGAGTGCGACGTCCGGCCCCGCGACGACGTCTGCGTGCACGACGCCGACGGCTTCGACGGCGTGGTCGTCAGCCCGGGCCCCGGCACGCCCGAGGCGGCCGGCGTGAGCGTCCCACTGGTCCGCCACGCGGCGGAGACCGGCCGCCCGCTGCTCGGCGTCTGCCTCGGCCACCAGGCCATCGCGATCGCCTTCGGCGCCACCGTGACGCGCGCTCCCGAGCTGTTCCACGGCAGGACGAGCGACATCAGCCACGACGGCAGGGGCGTGTTCGAGCGCCTGCCGTCGCCGGTGCGCATGACCCGCTATCACTCACTGGCCGTGCTGCCCGAGAGCGTGCCCGCCGTGCTCGACGTGACGGCCCGCACCGCGGACGGGGTCGTCATGGGGCTGCGGCATCGCGAGCTGCCCATCGAGGGCATCCAGTTCCACCCGGAATCGGTGCTGTCCGAGCACGGTCACCGGTTGCTGGGGAATTGGCTGCAAAAAATGGTGTAACAAACGTCTCGCGTAGAGCGACGTACCAGTGAGCGTCCCCGCCGTTGCCCCCGAGCGGCGGGGGCGTTCCCATGTCCGGCCCCGCTCGCCGCGGGGCTTTCTCATGCGTGCAGCCTCTCACCGGCCTCAGCGAGCCCGGCAGCGCGAAAGCCGCCCCTCCGCGCAGGAGGGGCGGCTTTCAGCGTGTCTCAGCGGTTGCGCCAGCCGTCACCGTGCAGACCGCCGCCGAGGCCCTCGTCGCCGATCGGGTTGTCCGTCGGCGGCTCCTCCTCGTCCGTCGGGAAGTCGTCGGTCGGCTGGTCGTCCGTGGGGAAGTCGTCGGTCGGCTGGTCGTCCGTCGGCGGCGGCGCGGTGTCCTGGGGACCGGTGGACACCGTGATCGTGATCGTGGTGCCCGGCAGCAGCTTGGTGCCCTCACCCGGGTTCTGCTGCACGACGGTGCCCTCGGGCTCCTGCGCCGGTTGCTGGGAGACCTTGACCTTGAAGCCCGCGGACTTCAGCTGAGCCGTGGCGTCCTCCTGGGTGAGCCCGATGACGCTGGGCACCTCGCGCTGCTCCTTCGGCACGAAGAGGGTGACGGAGCCGCCCTTCTCCAGCTCGGCCCCGGGCTTGGGGTCGGTGGCGATGACCGTGCCCTGCTCCTTGGTGGAGTTGCGGGTCTTGATCACGCCGCGCAGGCCCACCTCTTCGAGGACCTTCTGGGCGTCCTCCGAGCTCATGCCGACGAGGCCGTCGGGCACCTTGATCTTCTCAGGGCCCTTGGACACGATCAGCTTGACCGTGGCGCCCTTCTCGACCGTGGTGTCGGCGGGCGGGTCGGTCTCGATGACCGCGCCCTTCTCCACGTCGGAGCTGGCCTTCTGCACGATCTCCGGCACCAGCCCGAGCTTTTTCAGCTCCGCTTCCGCGTAGGAGCGCTCCTGCGACACCAGCGACGGGATCGCCACCTTCGTGTCGGCCGGGGTGTCCTTCCCGCTGAAGACGACGTAGCCCACCGTGATGAACGCGCCGATGATGAGCAGCGGGATGACGATCCACAGGGCGGTCTTGACCGCGTTGTTGCCGCCGCCCGAGGCCCTGCGCCGGCCGCCGCGGCCGCCGCCCTCGTCGTAGTCGTAGTCGGGGATCGCGCTGGTGCGCTGCGTGGCCGGGCCGCCGGCCGCGTGCGTGGCGGTCATCATGCGGGTGCCCTGACCCATGGTGCCGGTCATCGCCATCGTCTGGGCGTCGGTCGGCATGCCGGACATCGCCCGCTGGATGTCGGCCCGCATCTCGCCCGCGCTCTGGTAGCGCTGGGCCGGGTCCTTCGCCATGGCCTTGAGCACGATGGCGTCGGCCCACGCCGGGATCTCGCGGTCGATCTGCGACGGCGGGATGGGCTCCTCGCGCACGTGCTGATAGGCGATCGCGACGGGGGAGTCGCCGGTGAACGGCGGCTGGCCGGTCAACAGCTCGTACAGCACGCAGCCGGTGGAGTAGATGTCGCTGCGCGCGTCGACCCGCTCGCCGCGGGCCTGCTCGGGCGACAGGTATTGGGCGGTGCCTATCACCTGCGCGGTCTGCGTCATCGTGGCCGCGGAGTCGGCCATCGCGCGGGCGATGCCGAAGTCCATCACCTTGACGTCGCCGGCGCGGGTGATCATCACGTTGGCCGGCTTGATGTCGCGGTGGACGATGCCGCCTCGGTGGCTGTAGTCGAGCGCCCGCAGGATGCCGTCGACCAGCTCGACCGCGCGCTCGGGCAGCAGCCGCCTGTCCTGGCGCAGCAGGTCGCGCAGCGTCCGCCCGTCGACGTATTCCATCACGATGTACGGCACGGGGGTGCCGTCGGTGACGTCTTCGCCGGTGTCGTAGACCGCGACCACGGCCGGGTGGTTCAGTGAGGCCGCCGACTGCGCCTCACGGCGGAACCGGGCCTGGAAGGTGTGGTCTCGCGCCAGGTCGGACCGGAGGGTCTTGATCGCGACTATGCGGTCCAGCCGGATGTCTCGGGCGCGATACACCTCGGCCATGCCGCCGCGCCCGACGACACCGTCGAGCTCGTAGCGACCTCCGAGTAGCCGAGGCTGAGTCATTTCCTGCACTGTCCCTTACCGTTCATCTTGGGTACCGGCCGGCTCGCGGGGCCGCCGGTGTCCATCATCGACCCCATGGCGCATCACGTCTCCTCTTTGGGCGGGTTTGTCTCACCCGGATCCGGCGTGGCGGTGGGTGTCGGTGTCGTCGGTGTCGTGGTGGGCGTTGGGGTCGGGGTGGGAGTTGGTGTCCGAGTGGTGGTCGGGGGCGGTTTCGTCGGCGTCGGCTTCTTGGTGGGAGTAGCCGACGTGCTTACCGTAGCCGACCGTGAGGGTATCGGCCTCGGTGTCCTCACCGTAACAACCGGGGGTCGCCGCGTGCTCTTCGTCTTCGACGGGCGGGGCTTCTGCCGGGTCGGCGTGGCCTTCACGGTAGGCGATTGTGACGGTTCGGCCACCTCGGGAGTCGCCTGCGGCCGCTGCGGATCGGCGAACGTGATGGCCGTCAGCCCCACCGCCGCCACGCAGCCCACCGTGGCCACCAGCGCGAGCGTCCGCGCGCCCCTGCGCCGCTTCTTCCGCGGGCCCTCCTGGAGGGTGGCCGGGTCGAGGTTGTCGGTGGCCAGCTCGTCCTCGGGGGACGGCTCGCGGACGCGGAAGCCCCCCGGGTCGGTCAGCATGCTGAGCTCGGCGGCGCCGTGCACCGCCCCCGCCAGCGACTCGCGCAGCACGTACGCCCGATCGGCCACCTCGATCGCCGACCCGGGCCGCTGCGCGGGCTCCTTGGCCAGCAGCCCCATGACCAGCTCGCGCACCGCGGCCGGCACGTCCGCGCCGAGCGGCGGCGGCTGCTCGTTGAGGTGCAGCAGCGCGATCGCCACCTGGCTGTCGGCACGGAACGGCGTGCGCCCCGCCAGGCACTCGTACGCCACCACGCCCAGCGAGTAGAGGTCCGTCGAAGGCGTCAGCGGGAAACCCTGCGCCTGCTCGGGACTGACGTACTGGGCGGTGCCCAGCACCGTGCCGGTCTGCGTCACCGGTGCCGCCTCCAGGGCACGCGCGATGCCGAAGTCGGTCACCTTGATCGACCCCTCGGGGGTGACCAGCAGGTTGCCCGGCTTGATGTCGCGGTGGATGATCCCGGCGGAGTGGGCCGCGTGCAGCGCCTTGGCGGTCTGGTGCACCACGTCGAGGGTCACCTCGGGCCCGAGCGCGCCGTTGCGCGCCAGGATGGCCGACAGCGGCTCGCCGTGCACCAGCTCCATGACGAGGTAGGCGAGGTCGCTCTGCTCACCGTAGTCGAAGATCTGCGCCACGCCTGGGTCGGCCAGCGCCGCGGTGAGCCGCGCCTCGTTCCTGAACCGCTCGCGGAACGTGGGGTCGGCGTAGATGTGGCTGCGCAGGATCTTCACCGCCACCTCGCGCCCGAGCAGCTCGTCGCGGGCACGCCAGACCTCTCCCATACCGCCCGTGGCGATGCGGGAGACCAGGAGGTAGCGGTTACGGAGCCGCATGACCCAGCAGGTTACCGTCACTCACTTGTTCAGCACCGCCTCCAGCACGGCCTTGGCGATGGGCGCGGCGGTGTGACCGCCGGTCGCCTCCGCCCCGACCTTGGCGGCGCCCGACTCGACGATGACCGCGAGTGCCACCTTCGGGTTCTCCGCCGGCGCGAAGCTGATGAACCACGCGTGCGGCGGCTGCCCGTCGAGGGTCTCCGCGGTGCCCGTCTTGCCCGCTACTTGGACGCCCGGCACCTGCGCGAGGTTGGCGGTGCCGTTGGAGACGACGCTCACCATCATGTCGCGCAGCTTGGCCGCCGTCCCGGAGCTGACCGCCGTGGTGAGCTCTTCGGGGTCGGCCTCGTCGAGGGTGTCGCCCTTGGAGTCGGTGACCTTGTCGACGAGGTACGGCTTCATCACCGTGCCGTCATTGGCGATGCCCGCCGCGATCATGGCCATCTGCAGCGGCGTCATCCGGTTGCTGCGCTGCCCGATCGAGGCCATCGCCACGGCCGCCTGGTCCTCCTTGGGCCCGAAGTCGCTCTGGGCGACCGGCATCGGCACGGCGACCTGCTGCCCCATGCCGAACTTCTCGGTCTGCTCCTTCATCTTGTCGTAGCCCAGCTCCATGCCGATCGAGCCGAACGGCGTGTTGCAGGATCTTTCCAGCGCGTAGACCAGCGTGACCTGGCCGCTGCCGCACGCGGCGCCGCCGTAGTTGGGCAGGCTGATGTTCGTGTTGGGCAGCGGCAGCCGCTGCGGCGCCTCGACCGTGGTCTCCGGGCCGCGCGAGTCGTCGTCCTCCAGGAACGCCGCCGCCGTCACGACCTTGAACGTCGAGCCGGGCGGGTAGGTCTGGGCGATGGTCCTGTTGAGCAGCGGCTGGCTCTTGTCCTTGGCCAGCTCGTCGTAGCGCTTGAACACCGCGGCCTTGTCGGTGCCCGACAGCTCGGTCGGGTCGTACGTGGGCAGCGAGACCATGGCGAGGATGCCGCCGGTCTTCGGGTCGAGCGCCACCAGGGCGCCGCGCTTGCCGCTCTTCCGCAGCGCGTCGTAGGCCGCCTTCTGGGCCTTGGGGTCGATCGTCAGGTCGACGTTGGCGCCCTTGGTCGGCTCGCCGGTGAACAGGTCGATGCTGCGCCGCAGCAGCAGGTCGGAGCTGGAGCCGTCGAGCAGCTTGTTGTGGGTCGACTCGATGGCGTCGGCGCTCTCGGGGGAGAAGAAGCCGGTGACGTGCGCGTAGAGCCTCGCGTCCGGATATTTCCGGATGAAGCGGAACCTGTTGTCGCCGGTGTCCACGGACTGCGCGATCACCTTGCCGCCCGCCGTGATGCGGCCGCGCTCGATCGCGTACCGGTCGAAGAAGTTCCGGGTGTTGCGCGCGTCGGATTGGTACTCCTCGGCCTTGACGGCCTGGAGCCAGTTCACGTTGATCATCAGGAGCGCGAACATGGCCAGCGCGGCCACCGCCACTCGCTTCAAGGTGCCGTTCATCGCTGGAACACCTGCGTCAGTCCCTCGTTCTGGATCGCCTGGGGTGGGGGGCGTCTGGCGGCATCTGACGTTCGTACCAGGAGAGCGATAAGGATCCAGTTAGCCAGCAGCGCCGAGCCGCCCTGCGACATGAACGGCGTGACCAGGCCGGTCAGCGGGATGAGGTTGGTCACGCCCCCCACGATGATGAACACCTGCCAGGCGAGGATGAACGACAGGCCGCCCGCGAGCAGCTTCGAGTAGGGGTCGCGGGCCGCGAGCGCGGTGCGCAGGCCGCGCTCGACGATCAGCGCGTAGATCATCAGGATCGCCATCAGCCCGGTCAGGCCGAGCTCCTCGCCGGCGGCGTTGAAGATGAAGTCGGAGAAGGCCAGCGGGATCAGCTCGGGGTGGCCCTGGCCGAGCCCCGTGCCGAGGATGCGGCCCGCGCCCAGCCCGAACAGGCCCTGCATGATCTGGTAGCTGCCGCCGAAGGGCCGGTCGTAGTACTCCTGGGAGCCTGGGTCGAGCCACACGTCGAAGCGGTCGCCGACGTGGGAGAAGATCTGGCCGGCGATGAACGCGCCGCCGACGAACAGCAGGATGCCGATCAGCACCCACGACGTGCGCTGCGTGGCGATGTAGAGCATCACCACGAACCCGCCGAACAGCAGCAGCGACGAGCCCAGGTCCTTCTGCAGCACCAGCACGCCGATGGCGACGGCCCAGGTGATCAGCACCGGGCCGAGGTCACGGGCCCGCGGCAGGTCGATGAAGAGCAGCCGACGCCCCGCCAGCGCCAGCACGTCGCGCTTGGCGACCAGGTAGCCGGCGAAGAAGATGACCAGCGCGATCTTCGCGAACTCGGCCGGCTGGATGGTGGCCGCGCCGAATCCGATCCAGATGCGGGCGCCGTTGCGCTCCTGGCCCAGGCCGGGGGTCAGCGGCGAGATCAGCAGGACCACGCCGATCAGCCCCGCCGTGTACGTCAGCCGCTGCAGCGTGCGATGGTCGCGCAGCACCAGCAGCGTCACGGCGAACAGCACGACCCCGACGCCGGTCATGATGATCTGGTTGGTGGCGGAGGCGCCGTCCATCTGGGCGTTCTCCAGCCGGTAGATCATCACCAGGCCGATGCCGTTGACCACGGTGACCAGCGGCAGGATCAGCGGGTCCGCCCAGGGGGCGAACTTCGCCAGCACCAGGTAGGCGGCCAGCATCAGGCCGCCCAGGCTGAGCCCGTAGGTCAGCATCCCGGCCGGGATCTGCCCGTCCATGGCCAGGCCCACGTTGGCGTAGGCGGCCATGACGATCACCACCGCGAGCGCGAGCATGACGAGCTGCGCCACGCGCCGCTTGGCCGGCATCGGGACGGGGGTGATGTCGACTTCGCTCATCTACTGCTGTCTCGTCTTGGACTTGGTGGCGGAGGCGGTGGCGCTGGGAGAGGCGCTCGCCTCCGTCTCGGGTTCCTTCTCTTCCGCGGACTTGTCCTGGTCGTCGAACGCCAGGCTGTTGATCTTGGTCATGCCCTCGGCCACGTTCGTGACGGGGATGCCGCTCCTGACCAGCGCCTGATCGGCCTCCGACAGCTGGGACAGCTGGCGGCCAGTGGGCTTGGAGACATGGAAGAGCTGGAAGGGACCCACCTCCTTCTTGACCCCCTGGAACACGACCACCTCGCCGCCCCTTGCACCGACGAAGAACTGGTCCTGAGTCCACTGGTAACCGAAGTAGCCGCCGACGAAGACGCCGACGGCTCCTACACCGAGCACGGTGACCAGCACGGGCCACGTCCGGCGACGCTTCCTCGAACGCCGGGACGAGGTCTCGGCGACCGGCTCAGCGAAATCGTCGTCGGAGAGCACCGGCTGGGGTGCGGTCACCGCGCCTGCTCGCCCCGGCGGGACGTCCTGCGGGCTCCCGTCGAGCCCGGCCATGCCCGCCGCGCCGACGATGGCGGCCTCCGCGGGCGGCTGCTGCCCGTCGGAGATCTCCAGCACGTCGGCCAGCACGCACGTGATGTTGTCGGGCCCGCCACCCCGGTTCGCCAGATCGATGAGCTGGCGGACGACCTCTTCAGGGTCGTCGATGTTGGTGAGCGTGGCATGCAGCGTCTCCGCGCTGACCACGCCCGACAGGCCGTCGGAACACAGCAGGTAGCGGTCGCCCACCTGCGCCTCGCGCAGCGTGAGATCGGGATCGACCTCGCCGCTGCCGTCGAGCGCGCGCAGCAGGATCGACCGCTGTGGGTGGGTGGCCGCCTCTTCCGGCGTGATGCGCCCGTCGTCCACAAGCTGTTGCACCAGCGTGTGGTCGTGGGTGATCTGGTAGAGCTCACCACGTCTCAGGAGATAGGCGCGCGAGTCGCCCACGTGCACCAGGGCGACCTGGGTGCCGTGCCAGAGCATGGCGGTGAGCGTCGTGCCCATGCCTTTGAGGCTGGGATCCCGCCCCACCATTTCGTGCAGCTTGCGGTTGGCGTCGCGTACCGCTGCCTCGATGGCGTTGAGCAGGTCACCCCCCTGTTGGGCCTCTTCCAGAGAGGCCATGGCGGCGATGGCGACAGAACTCGCCACCTCGCCGTGTGCATGCCCGCCCATGCCGTCGGCGACGGCGAGCAGGCGGCCGCTAGCGTACGCCGAGTCCTCGTTTCCTTCGCGGAGGAGGCCGACGTCCGAGCGGGCGGCGTAGCGGAGTGCGATGGTCATTTGCGCAATTCAATGACTGTCTTGCCGACGCGGATCGGAACACCGAGCGGCACCGGGGTCGGGCGGGTGACTTTTGAACGGTCGAGGTACGTGCCGTTGGTGGACCCAAGATCTTCCACGATCCATTGACCGTCCTGAGGAAAGAGCCGGGCGTGCCGGCTGGAAGCGTAGTCGTCGGTGACCACCAGCGTGGCGTCATTGGCCCGGCCAATGGTGATGGGCTGCTCCGTGAGGTTGATGGTGGTGCCCTGGAGAGGCCCACCCGTGACGATGAGCTGGCGTGGCTCGCCCTTCTTGCTCTTGGGCTTGGCCACGGGTTTGGCGGGCTTCATGGCCTTGCGGCCACCCGCCGGCGCGGTGCGTGAACCGAACAAGTCAGTCCGGATCACGCCGACTGCGGCAATGACGAAGAACCACAGCACCGCCAGGAAGGCGAGCCGGATCAGCAGCAGCGTGAGCTCGGACATGGACCGTCTGTCTACCCCTAATCGCGCCGGAACACCAGAGTCGTACGCCCCAGGGTCACTCGCGTGCCGTTCTGGAGCTCGATCCTGCGCACCGGCTGGCCATTGACAAAAGTGCCGTTCGTCGAACCCAGATCGACGAGAACCACATTCTGGCCCTCGACGCGCAGCTCCGCGTGATGTCGCGAAACTCCGGGATCGACGAGACGAAGATCGCAGTCGGTGCCCCTGCCGAGCAAGGTCACCGGAGTGGTGAGCTCGTAGGAGCGGTCGCCCTGCGGATCGTCCTGAGTGCTGACGAGCAGCCGCGGCCGCCCGCCGAACGCGTGTGGCCTCGACGGAGGCAGGTCGCTCGCCGGCTGGCGAATCTCGTCCTGCTCCACCGTCGCGCCGCGGATGACCCCCGAACGGATGCGGAACAAGCCCACAGCCAGATCGCCGGCGGTCTCGAAGCGAACCCGGACCGGTCCCACAAAGGAGTAGCCCTGTTCCTTGGCGTACTCCCTGGCGAGGTTGGCCAGCTCGTGGCTGATGCTGTCGGCGTAGACCTCAAGCCGTTCGGCGTCGGTCGTGGACAGCTCGACCACGAAGTCGTTGGGCACGAGCGTGCGACCTTGAGCGACGATCGCCGCACGCTCATCCATCTCCCGCTGAACCGCGCTGGCGACCTCGACCGGCTGAAGGTCAGATTTGAACGCCCGCGCAAAGGCTCCCTCAACCAGGCCTTCGAGCCTTCGCTCGAAGCGCTGAAGGACTCCCACCGGGTACCTCCCTTCCTCCGTGCATATGATCGCGGCCCCGTAGGCGCATCGGCGCCCGGTCTCCGCTCGTTCCACGTGACGGTGTCACAGGCGCTCGTCGGCAGCCACGCCCAGCTCCTCCGCTCCCGTGTCTTATGCGATCGTATCCGGGTTCAGTACCAGTGGCTGTTCCGTGCTAATGTTCTTTCCGCACCCACAAGGGCGGGTGGCGGAACGGCAGACGCGCACGGTTCAGGTCCGTGTGTCCGAAAGGACGTGAGGGTTCAAATCCCTCCTCGCCCACTCGTGTGACTGGGGGATCCTTGGTCGCAAGCCTTTCAGGCTTGCTCCCTCGGGTCCCCCTCGTCATGTCTGCCCGGGGGGTAACCCCCGGACCCCCAGCGGTTTTCGCTGGCGCTCCTGGGGGCTCTCGCCCCCAGACCCCCAGAGGTCGCTTTCGCTCCCTGGGGCCCTTCGCCCCAGGTCCCCGCTTGGTTTCGCGGGTTCCCCTTGGTGCTTTGCTTCCCTGGGTGTCTGGTTTTCTTGCTCACCCTGTCTAAGGGGTGCTGTTTGCGCAAGGGGATCTGGGGTTTCTTTTCGGGTTGAAGGTAGGGCCCGGTGGTTGCAAGGTACTTTCATCCCTCTCCGGGCCCTTTGTGTTCTACGTCACACTTGCTGTTCTGGTGTCCAGAAGTTCGCCTACCAGGTCGGTGAGGCTCACCATTCCGATGATTTTTTGGTCTTGGTTCGTCACCAGGGCCAAATGGGATCGTTGTTCCTGTAGGGCGGTCACCGCTTCAGGGACCTGTGTTGTGCAGGGTAGCTTCGGGAGCTTGCGTAGCAGGTCGCTTGCTCGACTGGCTGGTTTCAGCAGGGCGTCTCTTACGTGTAGCGCCCCTTCTACGCCGTTCGGGCCTTCCACCAGGAGCCTCAGGTGGGCGCTGCCCGCTGCTGTCTTCTTGATCTCTGCTGCTGTGGCGTCCTTCGTGACCTTCACTGCCTTGTCTATGGGGACCATCAGGGGTTCTATGCCCTCGTCGCCCAGGCGTAGGGCTCTGGTCAGGAGGTCGTGTTCCTCTCTGTCCAGGAGGCCCATGCGGCCTGATTCGCCTACCAGCATGGCGAGCTGACGAGGGGTTCTCGTCGTTGCCAGCTCGTCTCTTGGCTGGACGCCGAAGAGGTGGAGGATGCCGTTCGTCAGGGCGTTCAGGGTCGCCAGCAACGGGCGCATGACCGTCGTGAAGGCTCTGAACGGGAGGGTGAGGATCAGGGCCGCTCGTTCCGGGTGGGTCAGTGCCCAGCTCTTCGGGGCCATCTCCCCTACGACCATGTGGAGGAACGTCACCAGGGCCAGGGCGAAGGTCAGGGCTATCGGGAGGCGCAGTGCCTCTGGGATGCCCACCGCTGCGAACACTGGTTCCAAATAGTGTTCTATCGCCGGCTCGGTCACCTGGCCCAGGCCCAGTGTGCAGAGGGTGATGCCCAACTGGGCGCCTGCGAGCATCAGGGAGAGTTTTCTGCTGCCGCCTGCCGCTGAGCGGGCGGCCATTCTGACCAGGCGGTTGCCTGTCGCGCCTATCTCCTCCAGGCGGTGGCGCCTCGACGAGACGAAGGCGAACTCTGCTGCTACGAACAACGCGTTGAAGGCCAGTAGCGCGATGCTCAGGGCGATCATGCTCATCTGGTCGTCGCCTCCGCGTGTTTGAGCGGGGTCAGGCGGACCCACTCCGGGACCCGGCGGTGGAGGGACATGACTGTCAGCTCCGCCAGGGTTTCTTCCTGGTCGTCCGCGAAGAGGTCGGTGTCCTGGCTCATGGGGACGGTCACCTTGTCGCCCTGGTTCGGCATCCTGCCGAGCCTTGCCAGGACCAGGCCGGCCAGCGTGTCGTAGTCGTCGCTCTCCGGCAGCGCCAGACCCGTTGCTCGTTCGACCTCGTCCAGGCGCAGGTGGCCTGGGACCTCCCAGACCCCTCCTGGGTGTTCGACTGCTCCTTGGGGCTCGGGGTCGTTCTCGTCCACCAGTTCGCCCACCAGTTCCTCTGCCAGGTCCTCGATCGTGATGACGCCTGCCAGGCCGCCGTACTCGTCTATGACGCAGGCGATGTCGTCCCTGGCCGTGCGCATGCGGTCGAGGACCGCTGGGAGGGGCACCGAGTCCGGCACCAGGAGTGCCGGGCGGGTGATGGCGGCTATGGTGCCGGTCTCCACGCCCGTCGTCAGCAGCTCGCGTACGCCCGTCACGCCGGCCACGTCGCCCTCCTCCGTCACCACCGGGTAGCGGGAGTGGCCGCAGTCCTGCATGACGGCCAGCAGGTCGGAGATGGGTTGCGAGGCGCGGAGCACCACCACCCTGGGGCGGGGGACCATGATCTCCTCGGCCGTCCGGTCGCCGAACTCCAGGGCCCGCTCCAGGAGGTCGGAGAGCCGGGCGGGCAGCTCGCCCGCCTGGGTCGACTCCGCGATGATCCGGGACAGCTCTTCAGGCGTCGCGCCGTGCTCCACCTCCTCCACGGGCTCGATGCCGACCCGCCTGAGCAGGCCGGTGGCGGCCGAGTCGAAGAGCTTGACCACCGGGCCGACGATCGCGAGGTACACCAGCGTCGAGCGGGCCAGGAACTTGGCCACCTGCTCGGGCCTCGCGATGCCGAGGTTCTTGGGGGCCAGCTCGCCGAAGACCATCTGCACGACGGTGGCCACGAACACGCCGGCGGCCAGGGAGACCCCGGTGATCATGGCGTCGGGCAGGCCAAGGCCGGTCAGCCAGGGGCGGACGAGGACGGCGATCGCCGGCTCGGCCAGGAAGCCGACCAGCAGGGCCGTCACCGTGATGCCGAGCTGCGCGCCCGAGAGCATGAAGGACAGGCGGGAGGTGACCTGGAGCGCCCTTTCGGCGGAGGTGTCGCCGGCGGCGGCCTGCTCACGCAGGAGGCTGCGGTCGGCGGCGACGAAGGCGAATTCCTGGGCGACGAAGTAGCCGGTCGCCGCGGTCAGGAGCAGGAGGGCCAGCAGCCCGAGATAGGCGCTCACCGCGGTGAGCCCTCAGAGGAACCCGTGCCCGAGCACGGGCGAAGACTCCACGGGTCCGGATCGGACACGATCTTCCTTTCGATAGCGGTCGTCCATAACCGTAACGATGCTGGTGGCATCTATGTTTCCGCAGTGACTCTCCGCTGGTTCCGCGTACTTTTCCGTAGGAAATCCTTGGCGGAGCGTCTTCACTGGCGAGGGTTGGACGTAGCGTTTATGACAAACCGAAGGGAAGAAGGCGAAGTGTCTGAGGACGACCGGACGCGGGCTTACCGCTCGCCAGGCGACGGCCGCCCGCTGCCACCGCGGCCCGGTGACGGCCTGCGCTCTGGAGGCGCACCCGCGCACCGGATCCCGCCCGGAGGGCCGACGCCGCCAGGAGGGCAGGGCCCCGTGCCTGGGGCGGGAGCGCCCACCCAGAAGCTTCCCGCCGCCGCCCCAGAGGGCCCCGCAGAGGCTCCTCCGCGCAGGGGGTCCTCCAGGGTCTACGGGCGCGAGCGGGCCGGCGACAGCCCGGTCAGGCCGCTTCGCTCGCGGTCCGGTGGTCCCGCCGAGCCGCGGCCGCCCAAGGGGCCGCGTAAGAAGATCTCCGGCAAGGCGATCCTGTCGATCATCGCCGGGTTCCTGGTGCTGCTGCTCGTCGCCGGAGTGGGGTTGTTCTTCTGGGTCGACTCGCGGCTGACGGGCATCGATGGGGTGCTCGACGAGTACGAGGGGCGGCCCGCCGACACGCCTGGCACCAACTGGCTGCTCGTCGGCTCCGACAGCCGCAAGGGCCTGACCGCCGCCCAGCGCAAGAAGCTCGCCACCGGGCGGGCCGCGGGGCAGCGTACGGACTCGATGATGCTGCTGCACATCCCCGAGGGGAGCGACGCGCCCACGCTGGTCAGCCTGCCGCGCGACTCCGCGATCACCATCCCGGGCAGGGGGCGCGACAAGCTCAACTCCGCCTACGCCTTCGGCGGGCCCAAGCTGCTCGCCCGCACGGTCGAGAACGCCACCGGCGTGCACATCGACCACTACATGGAGATCGGCTTCGCCGGGTTCGTGGACATCGTGGACGCCGTCGGCGGGGTCGAGATCAACGTACGGGCCGCCGTCAACGACCCCAAGGCCGGGCTCAAGCTGAAGAAGGGCACCCAGGTGCTCACCGGCTCGCAGGCGCTCGGCTACGTACGCACCCGCAAGGGCGGCGCGCTGCCCGACTTCGAGCGGACCAAGCGGCAGCGGCAGTTCCTCAGCGCGGTCGTGAAGAAGGCCGCGAGCCCCGGGGTGCTGCTCAACCCGTTCACCGCGATTCCGCTGGCCGCCAGCGCGACCGACGCGGTCGAGGTCGACTCGGGCACCGGGGCGTTCACCATGCTGTCGCTGGGGCTCGCCATGGGCGACAGCCCGGTGACGACGGTGGTGCCGTTCGGCGGCACCGAGCGCGTGGCCAGCGGTGACGCGGTCAAGTGGGACAGGACGAAGGCGCTCGCGCTGTTCAACGCGCTGAAGGAGGACAAGCCGGTGCCCAAGGACGTTGTTGACGCCGGCTGACCCCGCGCCAGGCGGCTGACCCCGCGCCAGGTGGCGGCCACCGCGCTGATCGTGGCGGTGATGTTCCTTTCGTGATCGTCACGGTCAGCGCCCTGATGGCTTCGGTTTGGTGCGGCCGTACTCTGGGGGCATGCCCGAACTTCCCGAAGTCGAGTCGCTCACCCATTTCCTGCGTGAGCGGGCCGTGGGCCGCGCGATCGCGGGGATCGACGTGGTGGCCATCCAGGCGCTCAAGACGTTCGACCCGCCCGTCACCTCGCTCGGCGGGCTGACCGTCACCGGCGTGAGCAGGCACGGCAAGTTCCTCGACCTCGACTGCGACGGGCTGCACCTGATCATCCACCTGGCCCGCGCCGGGTGGCTGCGCTGGCGCGACGACCTGTCGGGGGCCAAGCCGGTGCGGCCGGGGAAGGGGCCGCTTGCCGTACGCGTGCGGCTGGCGCCCGACGACGAGGGCCTGGCGCCCGGGTTCGAGCTGACGGAGGCGGGGACGCAGAAGCGCCTCGCCGTCTATGTCACGAAAAGTCCGGACGAGGTGCCCGGCATCGCCGCCCTCGGCCCCGACCCCATGGCCGAGTCGTTCACCGTCGAGGCGCTCAAGCGCATCGTCGGCGGCAAGCGCACCCAGATCAAGGGCCTGCTGCGCGACCAGAAGGTGATCGCCGGCATCGGCAACGCCTACTCCGACGAGGTGCTGCACGCCGCCAAGATGTCGCCGTTCAAAGTCGCCGCGACGCTGACCGACGCGCAGATCGCCGACCTGCACGAGGCCATCGTGACCACGCTGCGCGACGCGGTCGAGCGGGCGCACGGGCTCGCGGCCAAGGACCTCAAGGCGGAGAAGAAGTCGGGGCTGCGGGTGCACAACCGTGCGGGGCAGCCGTGCGACGTGTGCGGCGACACGATCAGGGAGGTCTCGTTCGCCGACTCCTCGCTGCAGTACTGCCCGACCTGCCAGACCGGCGGCAAGCCGCTGGCCGACCGGCGCCTGTCCCGCCTGCTCAAGTAGGACATGCGCCCTTGGGCGTGTCCGGTGCACGGCCTCGGGCACGCCATGATGGAGTCATGACCGTTCCTGAGATCGAGGCCAGTGCCGTGCCCGCAGACGCTTACCTGCTCGACGTCCGCGAGCAGGACGAATGGCTGGCGGGCCACGCGCCGCAGGCCGTCCACATCCCCATGACGCAGATCCAGGGCCGGGTGGAGGAGGTCCCCGGCGACCGCACGGTCTACGTCGTGTGCCGGGTGGGCGGCCGGTCGCTGCAGGTCGCGGCGTGGCTCAACCAGCTCGGACGCGAGGCGGTCAACGTCGGCGGCGGCATGCAGTCGTGGGAGGCCGCGCGGAAGCCGATGGTCAGCGAGACGGGCCAGGAGCCTTTTGTGGCGTAAGTCGCCCACTATGGTGATTTGACTCTCTCTAAGGCAAAATAAGGGCGCAAACTATAGATCGTCGCGGGAGCTCGGGGTCGCCGGGCTGAGAGGGCAGCTATGCATCCGCTGCCGACCGCCTGAACCTGTCCGGGTAATGCCGGCGTAGGGAGTGTGCGATGTCGCACGGCGTCGAAGAAGTTCCGCTGACCCTCGAAGGCGAGGCGCCCAAGACCCTTGGCGTGCTCGATCAGGGCGCGCTCTGGGCCAACCTCGGGGTCAGCCTCCTCGGCTTCTCCGGGGCGCTGCTGCTGCTCGACCCGCTGGGCAACGCGCCGCTCACCCTGGCGGCGGCGCTGGTCGCCACCGTGGTGGGCAGCCTGATCGGCACCGCCATGGTGGGCCTGTCGGCCATTCCAGGCACCCGCACCGGCAAGCCGGCCATGGTGCTGCTGCGCGGGCTGTTCGGGGCCAGGATCTCCTACGTCCCGACGGTGCTGAACATCATCCAGATGATCGGCTGGGGCGCCTTCGAGCTGTGGGTGATCGCCAAGGGGGCCGGCGCCATCTTCCCGTCGGTGCCGTACCAGGTGTGGGTGCTCGTCGCGGGCGTGCTGACGACGGCCCTGACCGTCTGGCCGCTCGGCTCGATCCGGCTGCTGCGCCGCTACGTCACCGTCGGCGTCATCGTGGCGATGATCTGGTTCGCGGTGTTCTTCCTGCGCGATGCCCCCTCGCCCGAGGGCGGGAGCTGGACGGCCTTCCCCGCCGCCGTCGACTACGTGATCGCGCTGTCGGTGTCGTGGGTGCCGATGGCGGCCGACTTCGCCCGCCACTCGCGCTCGGGACGCGCCGCGTTCACCGGCGTGGTCGGCGGCTACACACTGGCCCAGGTGGCCTGCCTGGGGCTCGGCGTCTACGCGGTGGCCCTGGCGGGCGCGGACGGCGTGCTGGCCGACGCGACGTCGGTGTTCACGCCGTTCGTGGCGGTGCCGCTGGGCGCGCTGTTCTTCGGCATCCTGGTGCTGCGCGAGACCGACCAGTCCTTCGCCAACGTCTACTCCACCACGATGTCGCTGCAGAACCTCATGCCGCGGGTGGACCGCCGGATCCTCTCGACCGCCATCGGCGTGGTGACGGTCGTGATCGCCCTTTTCGCGGACGTCAACTCCTACGGCGTGTTCCTCGGCGTGATCGGCGCCGTGTTCGTGCCGATGTTCGGGGTGCTCGCGGTCGACTACTTCGTGCTGCGCCGCGGCGAGGGCTGGAACACCGCCGAGGACGCCCCGTCGCGCTGGCCGATGCTGGTGCCCTGGGCGCTGGGCTTCGCCGCGTACTGGCTGACCACCTCGACGCCGACCTTCCCGCAGTGGGACGCGCTCTGGACGGGCGTGCGCGAGGCGCTCGGGTTCGTGCGTCAGCCGTGGATGAACGGCGCGCTCGGCGGCGCCTTGGTGGCGGCGCTGGTCACGCTGCTCATCGGGCTCATCCAGCGGTCGCGCGCTGCTCGACGTTGAGCAGGTGCTGCTTGGCGGCGGCGCCGCCGGCGTAGTCGCCGAGCCCGCCGTCCTCGCGCAGCACCCGGTGGCAGGGCACGATCACGCAGACGGGGTTGGAGGCCAACGCGTTGCCGATCGCGCGCAGCGCGCGCGGCCTGCCGATGCTCTGGCCGATCTCCTCCAGCGTCGTGGTGGTGCCGTAGGGGACCGCCATGGTCTTCTGCAGCACCGTACGGGCGAACGGCGTCGCCAGCGTCAGGTCGACCGGCGTGGCGAACGTCCGCAGCCGCCCCGAGAAGTAGGCGTCGAGCTCTCTGCGCACCGGGTCGAGCCGCCGCGCGTCGGGCCCGATGAACCGCCCCACGTTCCGCGTGATCAGCTCGAACACGTCATTTTCCGCCTCGAAGCTGCACGCCGCGATGCCTTTGCCGGTCACCGCCAGCACCATCCTGCCCACCGCGCCGTCGTAGGTGCCGAACGCGATGTCGGGTGGTGTCTCACCCCGATAGGTGCTGGAGGTCACCCGCAGCAGGGCATCGAGATCGTTGCTCGACATACCCCTCACCCTCCCACCTGCCGGGAATCACCGTGACCGCAGCGTATCGGACGGATCGCCCGACGCACCCACCGCGCCACGTGCACTATGGAGTAGTGGGGGACGAATGGGCCGGTAGTGACGATGAGATCGCTCGTGCGGCGCTCGCCAGCTCGCCCAATGCCATCGTGGCGCTCGATCGCGACCAGAGCGTGCTGGTGTGGAACGCCGCCGCCGAGCGCATGTTCGGCTGGAGCGCCGACGAGCTGCTCGGCCGCCGGGCGCCGATCGTGCCGGACGAGCTGGGCGCCGAGCACAACGCGGTGCTGGAGCGCGTACGTACGGGAGAGCCCGTGTCGCTGCGCACCAAGCGCCTCCACGCCGACGGCCGGGTGCTCGACCTGCGGGTGGACATCAGCGCCCTGCGCCTCGGCAGCGCCGTCGCCGGTTACGTGTGCGCCTACCACCCGGCCAGGGCCGACGAGATGGCCGAGCACCGCATGGCGCGCCGCGCCCGGCTGGTCGCCCGCCTCACCGACGTCGTGGGGGACATCAACTCCGACCTTGAGCTGTCGGCCGTGCTCGACCGCATCTCGGCCAGCCTGACCGAGCTGACCGGGGCGGACGCGGGCGGGTTCGTGCTCATCGAGGGCGAGCGGCTGCGGCTGGTCAGCACGTACGAGCTGCCGGAGGCGATCAGGGGCACCACCACCGACCTGCGGACGAGCCTGGTGGACAAGCTTTTACGCACCGGCAAGACCGTGATGCTGGAGTCCCACGGGCTCGACGACCTGGTGTGGGCCAAGCTCAAGGGCCTGCACACGATCGCGCTGGGACTCGCCGCGGTGGGCGGGCGGCCGTACGGCGCTCTCTATGCCTTGTTCGCCCGCCGCAACCCGGGGCACCTGGAGCTGGAGCTGCTTGAGCTGCTGGCCGGGCATGCCGGCATCGCGGTCGGCAACGCGGTCGCCTACCAGGAGGCGGTGCGGCAGCGGGCCCATGAGCGGGCCGTGTTCGACGCCAGCGCCGACGGCATCGCCGTGCTCGACCAGGACGGCCTCGTGGTGCGCTGGAACCCGGCCGCCGCCGAGCTGACCGCGCTGCCCGCTGAGTCCGTGATCGGCGGCCCGCCGCCGTTCCCGCTGCCCAAGGCGGGCGAGAAGGGCACCTTCCAGCTCGACAACGGGCGCTGGCTCGACGTGGTGAGCGCGCAGATCGAGGAGACCGGCGAGGTGGTCGTCGACTTCCGCGACGTGACCGCCGCCAAGGAGCTGGAGGAGGCCAAGGACCTGTTCCTCGCCACGACCAGCCACGAGCTGCGCACGCCGATCACCATCGTGCGGGGCTTCGCCAGCACGCTCGACTCGCGCTGGGACGACATGAGCGACCCCGCGCGCCGCTCGGCCGTGCACACGATCGCCGAGCGTGCGAAGTCGCTGGGCGTGCTCATGGACCACCTGCTGCTGGGCGCGCGGGCCGGCGCGGACGAGCTCAAGGTGCGCATCGAGGAGTTCGACCTGGGGGAGCGCATCGTGGCGGCCACGCTGGGGCTGCCCGAGCTGTCGGACCGGCACCGGGTCGAGGTGGACGTGCCCGAGGGGCTGCCGTACGTGCTGGGCGACGCGCTGGCCACCGACATCCTGCTCGGGCAGCTGCTGGAGAACGCGTTCAAGTACTCGCCCAAGGGCGGACTGATCAGCGTGGCGGCCTGGCCGGAGGACGACAACGTGGTCGTCGTCGTGGACGACGAGGGCGTCGGAATCGCCCCGCCTGACCGTGAGCGGATTTTTGAACGCTTCGTCCAGGTGGACAGCGGCGACCGGAGACGGTTTGGTGGAGTGGGGCTCGGTCTCTACATCGTCCGCAGTCTCGCCAGGGCACAGGGAGGAGATGTCAGCGCTCATTCGCGACCAGGAGGAGGCACCAGAATGCGGCTCGTGCTGAGGGGCTCTTCCACTATCGGATCCGACACACCGATGCGGTAACGAGGTGGTCACGGTTGCGCTGATCTATCTTCCAATGTGTACAAGCTGTGATCGAGATGCGGTTTCTGGGATCGAGTAACGGGGCATTTCGGTCGTACCGGGGAGTGTTCCCGCGGGGGGCACAGGGAACGGGGAGGTGGGTGTGTCAAGCGTGGTGCTGCTGCCGTACGCGCCGTCCAGCGTCGCCGTCGCCCGCCAGCGTCTGAGCACTGATCTGCAGGACAGTGGGGTCTTCACCGCGGCCATCGACGATGCCGTGCTCGTCGTGAGCGAGCTTCTGAGCAACGCGCTGCGGCACGCTCATCCGCTGCCGTCGGGCATGGTGCGGGTGGCGTGGCTGCGCAGTGACGATCACATCGAGGTGGCGGTCAGCGACGGGGGCGCCGCGACCGAGCCCCGTGCGGGCCGGCCGACGCTGTCCTCGCTCGGGGGCCGGGGGCTCGGCATCGTGGAATATGTCGCCGAGAGCTGGGGGGTGCGGCACGACGGCGACACGACGACCGTGTGGGCGATTCTGCCCGCGCCTAGCAAAAGTGTGAACGGGCAGGTCGCGGCCCTCAGAGAGGTCGGCTAGCCAGCACGGCGCGCTCGCTCACGGCCCACGCCGTCGAGACGAGCAGATAGAGGCCGGCGGCCAGCGGCAGCACGAGTACGGCCAGCGCCGAGCCGTACGGCAGCAGCCGCATGATCCGCTTCATCGCCTCCGGCTGCTCCTCGGCGAGCTTGATCTGCCGGGCCGAAAGCCAGGCCACCGCTGTGACCAGGGCGATGACCAGTACAAAGACCAAAACCGGGGCGCTGACCAGACCGAAATGGGCGACCACGCCGGCCGCCTGCTCCCCCAGCGGCGCCCCGAACAACGTGTGCCCCGCGAGCGCGGTCGGATGGGTGGCCACTCGGTACATCAGCCACAGGAACGGCAGCTGAGCCAGCATCGGCATGATCCCGGCGAAGGGTGACGTGCCCTCCTTGGCGTAGAGGGCGTTCAGCTCCTTGCTCAGGCGCTCCGGGTTGCGGCCGTGGCGCTCACGCAGCTCGCGGAGCTTGGGGGCGAGCCTTTCGCGGATCTTCGCCGTACGGGCCTGGCGGACGTTCAGCGGCAGCAGCAGAAGGCGTACGGCGAGGGTGAACAGCACGATGCCGAGGGCGGCACTGCCGCCGGAGACGTGAAGGACGAACGTGACGAGAGAATCGATCATGAGCCCTGTTCCCTGCTGGAAGGCATGATGACGACGGGCTCGCTCGTCATGGCCGAGGGAGCCCCGCTTCGACGAGGGCTCGCAAGGAAGCCCCGCGTCAGGAAAAGCGGGGCGCGCTTAAGGAGCGCGGGGGCGCGGCCGCCCGGCCGCGTCAGGGTCGCGCAGCCGCTGGAAGGCCGTGCGGCGCGCGTAGGACAGCGGGAAGCCCATGGGCTCCCCGAGAAGGACGGGCAGCAGCGCGGCCGCCCACGTGACCAGCAGCAGGATCGCCATCATGGTGATCCCCACCAGCCACGGGTCGAACAGCAGCTGCATCAGCTGGAGCGGGACGTCTTACCGACGACGGTGACCGCGACGAACACGACCAGGGCGATCACACCGATGATCAAGGCAAGCTTGATCAGACCCACCAGCATCGGCAGGATGAAGGTGAAGAGCACGAAGAGACCCAGCAAGGTCCCCAGAACGAGCATCACGACTTTACCCATGCGCCCACCGTACGTCCTCGGGGCATGATCCGCGACCCTTACGAAGCCATGACGTACCGGCCGGTTCCGGGCGGCGGGCCGTACCGTGAAGGCGTGAACACGCGCATCCTGGTGGTGGATGACGATCCCACGGTGTCCGAGGTCGTGGCGCGCTATCTGGAGCGCGACGGGCACGAGGTGGAGTGCGTCGGCGACGGCGCCGAGGCGCTGCGCAGGGCCCTGGCCCATCCGCCCGACCTCATGGTCCTCGACCTCATGCTGCCCAAGATCGACGGCCTCCAGGTGTGCCGGCGGCTGCGGGAGCGCTGGCCGGTGCCCGTGATCATGCTGACCGCGCTCGGTGAGGAGATCGACCGGGTCGTCGGTCTCGAGACCGGCGCAGACGACTACGTCACCAAGCCGTTCAGCCCCCGCGAGCTGGCGCTGCGCGTCCAGTCGGTGCTGCGGCGGGCGCGCGGGGCCTCCGTCACCGGCGGCACCGGCGTGCTGCGCGACGGCGACCTGCTGGTGGACGTCGGTGCCCACGAGGTACGCCTGCGCGGCGAGGAGGTGCTGCTGACCGCCCGCGAGTTCGACCTGCTCGCCTACCTCATGCGCAACCCGCGCCAGGCCTTCAGCCGCTCCGCGCTGCTCAACCAGGTCTGGGGATGGTCGTTCGGCGACTCGTCCACGGTGACCGTCCACGTACGGCGGCTGCGGGAGAAGATCGAGCCCGACCCGACAGAACCGCGCAGGATCGTCACGGTGTGGGGGGTCGGCTACCGCTACGAGCCTTTGGACGGCCTCTGATGCCGCGGCCCGGCGACCTGCCCATGGTCATGGCCGTCACGGCCGGGCTGGGCCTGCTCATCGCGCTGGCGGGCGTCTGGCTGATGGGGCGGCTGCGCACGCGGTCGATCGGCGTGGCCATGGCCGTCGTCGTGGTGGTCGCGGTGGCGGCCACGCTGGCGGGCGTGGTGGCGATCATCAACAAGATGATCATCGAGGGGCCGACCAAGGACTTCGTGCTCAGCGTGGTGGCGGTCGGGGGGCTCGTGGGGTTGGGAGTGGCGTTCGTCCTGGCCCGGCGGGTCGTTCAGGAGAGCAGGCGGTTGGTGGCCGCCGTACGCGACCTGCCGTTCGTCGCGCCGACCGGGCTCCCGGCCGAGCTGCAGACGATCGCCAACACCCTGGAGGAGGCGTACGCGCGGGAGCGGGCCCTGGAAGGGGCGCGGCGTGAGCTGGTGGCGTGGGTGAGCCACGACCTGCGTACGCCGCTGGCCGGCATGCGGGCCATGGCCGAGGCGCTCGAGGACGGCGTGGTGACCGACCCCGAGACGGTCACCCGCTACCACGGGCAGATCAAGCTGGAGGTGGAGCGGCTGTCGGCGATGGTGGACGACCTGTTCGAGCTGTCGCGCATCCACGCGGGGGCGCTGCGGCTGTCACGGTCGCGGATCGGGCTCGCCGACCTGGTCGCCGACACGCTGGCCGGGGCCGAGCCGCTCGCCAGGGCCAAGGGGGTGGTGCTCACCGCCGAGGCCGCCGCGGCCGTGCCCGTGGAGGCCGACGCGGGGGCTCTGGGGCGGGCGCTGCGCAACCTCGTGACCAACGCCATCCGGCACACGCCGTCCGACCGGCCCGTGGTGCTCAGGGCCGCTGTCGAGCGGGGGATGGCCTGTCTGTCGGTCACCGACTGCTGCGGAGGGATCCCCGAGGAGGATCTGCCCCGGGTGTTCGAGGTCGCCTTCCGGGGGGAGGCCGCGCGTACGCCCAGCGCGGACGGCGGGGCCGGGCTGGGGCTGGCCATCGCGCAGGGGATCGTGGAGGCGCACGACGGGGAGATCGGCGTGGTCAACGACGGGCCGGGGTGCCGGTTCGAGATCCGGCTGCCCCTGGTCGGCTGACATCGGCTCTGTGGAGGCACGTGCTCGCTGCGTACCGGTGTGCCCGCGTACGTGCCTACCCGCGTGCGTACGTGCGTGCGGGGCTGTTCGCGTGCGTGCCGGCCTGTGGTTGTGCGTGCGGGTCCGTCAGGGGCCTTCTGTGGCCTCCCGGCCGAACGACTCGGACATCGCCCGAAATGTCGGGCAGGGCCAGCGCCACATGCAGCTCCTGCAGCGCAGGATCGGATGTGCCGCGTCGCTCGTGATGCCCCCCGCGTCGCGCGGCTGATGGAGATCGAGCAACCTCAGCCCGAGCTCCGAGAACCTGAGCAGCTCCGTACGCGCCCCCGCCAGGAACTCCAGGTCCTCGATCGCGAGGCGGGTGCGGATGGGGACGTAGCCCTCATGGTTCACCAGGGCGCGCAGGTGACCTGCTTCTTCATGCCATGACGTCGCCTTCTCCGTGGTGATGAGGATGGTCTCCAGGCGTTCGCGGAGGCCCTGACGCTGCGGATCTTCGAATTCGTCTGCGTTCATCGATCCGGGGCTCTTCGGTCGTGCCCCAGCCCTTCCTTCTCCGTGAGGCGGTGGCGGTTCCGGTGTCACGCTGTCAAGCTTCGCGTACTCTCCGTTTCCATGGAGCCCAAACGGAGGACAAAAACCTGTGGTTGCCCTATCGGCGTGACAACGTGACCGGAAGCCTCAGCGCCGCTAGCCTGCCCATGTGGAGCTCAAGGTCTCGACTCGATCACATGCCGGGTGCGCACTCGTTGCCGTCACCGGGGAAATCGACCTCTATACGGCGCCTCACCTGCAGTCCGAGTTCACTCGGCTGCTGCAGGAAGGGCCTAGCCGGGTGGTCATCGACATGTCCGCCGTGGATTTCTGCGACTCCACGGGGATGAACGTCCTGCTCTCGGCGCTCAAGCGGATGAAAGAGCAGGGAGGGACGCTGGAGGTCGCCGCGCCGCGTCCCGCCGTACGCAAGATTCTGCAGGTCACCGGGCTCGACTCGGTGTTCACCGTGCACGAAGAGGTGCCGCAGGAGTTCCTCATCACCGAGGGATCATGAGGCAACGCGATCGCGGCTGCGCCGCGCTTGAAGGAGGTGCGGCTCGATGAGCGCTGACACGGCGGTCGTCATCCCGGCCGCCAACGAGGCCGATCGCATCGCCGCCACCGTCAAGGCCGCCGCGGCCCTGCCGGGCGTCGATCTCGTCGTGGTCGTCGACGACGGTTCGCACGACCAGACCGGCAGGGTCGCCCGCGCGGCCGGCGCGCGGGTCGTCCGGCACAGCCGCAACCGGGGCAAGGCCGCCGCCATGGAGACGGGGGCCGAGGCCGTACGCCTCCTCGATGAGGACGACGACCCCCGCCACCTGCTGTTCCTCGACGCCGACCTGGGCGACACCGCCCAGGCCGCCGCGCCCCTCATCGAGCCCGTACGCGCGGGCGAGGCCGACATGACCATCGCCGTCTTCTCCACCAGGGTGAAGCTGGGCGGCCACGGGTTAGTCGTCCGCCTGTCCAAAGAGGGCATCCGCCGCGCCACCGGCTTCGACGCCACCCAGCCGCTCAACGGCCAGCGCTGTCTGACCAGGGCGGCCTTCGAGGCGGCGCGTCCGCTGGCGCACGGGTTCGGGGTGGAGACGGCGCTGACGATCGACCTGCTGCGCAGGGGGTTCCGCGTCACGGAGGTCGAGGTCGACATGGCCCACCGGGCCACCGGCACCGACTTTCGCGCCCAGCTCCACCGGGCACGTCAGCTCCGGGACGTGGCGCGGGCGCTGGCGGTACGGGAGCCGGTGGTCGTCCAAAATTTGGACAAACTACGTCCCAAGCGCTGAACCGGCAAACCCCCTAAACTGACCGCTCATGACCGACACAGACGAGCAGGGCCGTCCTGAGCCTCCCCTCGCCGCCGACGAGCTCGGCACGCTCGTGGGCTACCTGGAGTTCCACCGGGCGACGTTCGCGTGGAAGTGCGCCGGCCTCGACGCCGCCGGGCTCAAGGCCACCGTGGGGGCGTCGACGATGACGCTCGGGGGCATGCTGAAGCATCTGGCGTACGTCGAGGACCACTGGTTCTCCCGCATGCTGCACGACCGGCCCGGCCAGCCGCTGTGGACCACGGTCGACTGGAAGGCGGACCAGGACTGGGACTGGCACTCGGCGGCAGCCGACTCCCCCGAGGACCTGCACGCGCTGTGGCAGGACGCGGTCACCCGCTCCCGCCACCTCCTGGACGAGGCCCTGGCCGCCGGCGGCCTCGACCAGCCGGCCCGGCGCACGTGGCCGGACGGCCGCGCGCCCAGCCTGCGGTGGATCCTCGTGCACATGGTCGAGGAGTACTCCCGCCACAACGGCCACGCGGACCTCATCCGGGAGTCGGTGGACGGCCTCACCGGCGAGTGATTTTCGCTTCGGGCGGCCGAAGGGCGCTCTGTGACGCGGCCCGGCGGCGGCGCGTTCGCTTGAGCTTCGAGCGCGGACCGGATCCCCTCCGCGGGTGTGCTGGAATCTTCCGGTGACTCCGGAAGCGCGGCGCAAACAGGGACGAGGCCGGTTGGCCGGGCCGGCCATGGTGGCGATCGTCGCCTCGATCCTGCTGACCATCACCATCGGCCTCCTGGGCCCGTCCGCGATGGTCCCCGCGCTCACCGGCCCCGCCTGGCAACCGCCCTACTCCCTGGCGGCGCACCCCAGCCCCTACCTCGTCATCGCCCTGGCAGCCATAAGCCTGCTCCTGGGCGGCCTGGGCCTCCTGGCCGCCCTTCTGGCGACCAGCCGCCCCGGCTCCCCTCCAGCCACCACCCGCGACGGCCCCGACTCCACCCCTACGGCCGCTCCGGACGCCCCCGACCACGGCTCGGGGGGTGCCGCTTTCCGCAGGCCCTATCCCGCCCCGCCGCACTGGCTCGGAGGAGTGCTCCTCAACGCCAGGATTCTGGTGCTCGTCGGGTGTGCGGCCGCTGCCGTGCTGGCGTTCCTGCCGCCCTCCGGGTCCGGGGACCACCTCAACTACGCCGCTTACGGGCGCATGGTCACCTTGGGCGTCAATCCGTACACCCACGGCGCGATCGACCTCCCAGGCGATCCCGTCGCCGATGCCGTCGAGGAGCCGTGGCGGGAGGAGCCGAGCGTCTACGGGCCGGTCGCCACGGCCGTGCAGGCGGTGGCGAGCTGGATCGGCGGTGACTCGCTCAGGCTGACGATGTTCGTCCTGGCGCTGTCCAACGCCGCCGCGTTCATCGTGACGGGGCTGCTCATCGACCGCTTCACCCGGCACGACCCCCGCAGGCGCCTGAGAGCGGCCCTTCTGTGGACGGCCAACCCGCTGCTTCTCTACCACCTCGTCGCCGGCATGCACGTCGACACCCTCGCCATCGCCTGCATGGTCGCCGCCCTGCTGGCCAGGGGGCGCCCCATGGGCTCAGGGGTCCTGCTCGGGCTGGGCGTGGCGATCAAGGTGAACGCCGGGCTCGTCGCCCTCGGCCCTGCCTGGGAGTTGCGCCGCCGGCCCGGACGCCTGGCGCTCATGGCGGGGTGCGCGGTCGCGGTGGTCGTCGTCGGGTACGCCGTCGTCGGGTTCGACGCCCTCGCGCCGATCACCCGTACGAGCAAGTCGATCTCCCATGCCTCGTTCTGGAAGCTCGTCCAGGGCTGGTTGCAGGCCATCGTGGGGACGGGGAGCGCGTACCGGGGTGCCATCCAGGTCGGGTCGTTGCTGGTGCTCGTGCTCATCGCGTGGTCGTTGCTTCGCCTGGCCGTACGTGCCGGGTGGTCGAGCGGCGGTGGGGCGCTCTCCAGCCACCCCGGCCCGCTTCCCCGGCGTGTCTCTCCGGCGGCGCCCGGGGGGTTGGACGCGCCGGTGGTCGCCATGGCGTTGGTGGTGGCCTACCTGTTCGCGACGCCGTACATCCTGCCCTGGTACGACGGGCTGGCGCTCGGGATGCTGGCGCTGGTGGGGGCGTCCGCGCTGGACGGGCTCGTGGTCGCGCATCTGCTGGTGCTGTCGTTGGCGTACCTGCCGGCCAGGGTCGAGGGGCCGCAGCCCGACGACCTCGAGTGGCTGCGTACGGTGGTCAGGCCTCAGCTCGGCTGGGCGCTGCTGGCTCTGACGGTGGCGCTGGTGGTGTGGGCGTGGCGAGCTGCAGGGCGCGAACGCAGGCGGCAAGCGTCAGCGGCACCGCGACGGTCAGGGCCATAGCGGGGATGGCGATGCCCGAGTCGTTCATGAGGAAGCCGATGAGGGCGCAGGCGAGTGCGCCGAACAGGCCCGCTCTGAGCGTGGGGGTCAGCCCGTACGCGAGGCCGAGGGCGGCCACGCCCCAGCGTGACGGGCGGGCCAGCACGAAGAACAGGAAGGCCAGCGCCACCAGCGAGAGGAGGGTCAGTGACCAGTTGCCGACGGTGACGCCGATCATCGCGCCGAACTTGCGTCCGATGATCGTCCACGCCTCGCCGTCGATGACCTGCTGGACGAAGGTGCCGAGGTGGGTGCGCTCGGACTCCGGGCGCAGCCAGTCCACCACGGACAGGGCGCCCACGAGCGCCGCCCCCGCCAGCCCGACCAGCGCCAGCAGCAGCGGCGACACCCGCCGGCCGGAGAGGAGGATCAGGAAGACCGCGAGGCCGATCACGAACGCCGGCACGCCCCCGAAGTCCGCCCCCCAGGCCGGCCACCCGTCCGCGAACACCGCGAACCCCCCGTACACCGCACACAGCGTCACCACCACGGCCCTCGACACGCCCTTGCCGAGCAGCCAGTGGGCGATCCCGGCCAGGGCGAGGATGGTGCCGGTGGCGTAGATGGCGAAGGCGATGTTGCTGAAGCCGTAGAACCGTCCGCCGGTCACGGGCTCGTACCCGCCGACGGCGTTCACCTGGAGCGTCGAGCCGGTCATGACGTCGAGGAGGAGGGCCAGCGAGGTGACGGCGGCGACGACGGTCAGTGGGCCGAGCACGTGCGCACGCCAGGGGCCGGCGAACGCCACGGCGGTGATGAGCCCCGCGATGCCCACGATCGTCACGATCACCGACAACATCGGCACCGGCAACGTCCACCAGGGCACGAGCTGCGCCAGAAACGTCGAAACGGTGATCGCCCCACTGACGACAGCCACCACCTGCACGGACTTGAGCACGAGAGACCCGCTCGCCGGCTCGCCGGCCGAGTGGGCGGGGGCCGGCTGGCCTGGGGCGGTCATTCGCGTCGGGGCGCCGCCTGGGGTCGGCTGAGCCGGGGTTGCCTGTTCAGCCCGGCGCTTGGTGGCCGGTGGTTTCGGGGTGGGGCGGCGGTGGCGGAGGGTCAGGGCGGCGAAGGCGTAGAAGAGGAGTTGGGCTATGACCAGGACGGTGAAGAAGGGGCCGCGAACCTCACGCAACACCTGGCTGGCCAGGTCTTCGTCGGCCAGTTCCGTCGCCACGTCGGCGGGGGTCGCGGGGGGTCGGCCACCGGGTTGCCAGGGGCGGCCGACCACGTCTCGGGGCGGGGTCAGGCCCAGGACGTCGATGGCGGTCGCGGTGAGGTCGCTGATCGTGACCAGGGCGTCCTGGCGGGTTGAGGTGGCGGTCAAGTAGCCGTGGGGGTAGGCGGGGCCGGTCGGTGCGGGGCCGGTGGCGATGGCTACGTGGAGGTGGGCGTTCGGGGTGACGTCGGAGATGCCGGCCAGCAGGATCGTCGTGTCGGGAGGGAGCCGGGTGAGCAGGGCGCCGATGCGCCGGTCGGCTTCGGCGACGGCCTTGCGGCGGGCCGCTGCGGGGAGGGCGGCGGGGATGCCGTAGTCGTCCGCAGGCTGTTGTGACCAGGCCGTTGCCAGGTCGGCGGCCTCCAGGACGATCAGGTTGTACGGGGCGAGGTCGCCCAGGGCGGAAGGGGTGGGAGCGTATTTGGCGATATTTCCGGACTTGTCGGCGGCGGCGAGCGCGGCGCCCGGACCTATGGCGGCCACCTTGCCCCCGCCGTCCGTGACGATCTGGCCCAGGGTGCCGAGGCGGGCGTTGTACCCGGTCTTCGACTGGTGGGCGGTCAGGGCGTCCCAGCCCGGGATGGTGGCGCCCGCGCCGCTCTGCTGAGGGGCGGGTGGTGCAGGGCAGCCCTCGTCCGGCGTGCCGGCTCGCCGGCCTGCCGACACGGTCAGCCAGCCCGCGGTGGGGCAGGTGATGCCGCGCCCCGGGGGCGGCACGGTGCGCGTCGAGAGGGAGGCCGACGAGCCCTCGGACATGAGGCGCCACAGGTTGGGGGTGCGCGTCTGGTCGAGGTCGCTCCACTCCAGCCCAGGGACGCCGATCAGAGCCATTCGGCCTTGGAGGGTGCTCGCGGTGCCGCCCGTGGGGGTGGCCGCCGCCGGGGTGCTCGCGCCGCCGGTCGCGGTGGTGGCTCGCCCGACCGGGGCGCCAGGACGAGCGCTGCCGATCAGAAGGTCCTCGGTGGCGGGGCCGGCGCGCAGGGCGGTCTCTCGATGAAAGTGAGTGGCGGGCCACGTGCCCGCTGTGGCGGGGGCGGTCCAGAGGAGGGGGACGGACAGGGCCAGGAGGGTCGTCAGGAGGCGGCGGCGCCGCCGCTTTTCGCGCCGGACCGGGCACGCCATGGCGTTCGGCATGTACGGACCCCCACTAGTCTGCCCCTCGACCAAACAACAGCCACGGTAACGTGCCACACCGTGACAAGTGGCGAGGTACGGGTGAGACGGCGGCAGTGGTGGGCTTGGGTGATCGCGGCCCTGCTCGTCGCGGCGGCCGCGGCGCCGCTGGTGTACGAGTGGCTCACCAACCCCGACGACCAACGCCTGGTCGACCTGGACGTTTACCGTACCGGTGGGCAGATGCTGCTCGACGGCCGCCCGGTGTACGACTACTTCACGCCTGCCCCGCAACTGCTGCCGTTCACCTACCCGCCGGTCGCGGCGATGCTGGCGGTGGGGCTGGCCGGGATGTCGTGGGAGACGGCGCAGTGGGTGTGGACGGCCGGGATCTTCGTGGCGCTGGCGGTGACGGTCGGGTTCTCGTTCCGGCCTCTGCTGGTCAGGGAGTCGCTGCGCACGTACGCGCCGTGGGTGTTCGCGCTGCTCATGGTCCTGTGCACGTACCTGATGCCGATCAGGGACCAGGTCAGGTTCGGGCAGGTGGACATCCTGCTGGTCGCCTTGTGCGTGGCCGACTGCGTGGCGCGGCGGCCGTGGTGGCCCAGGGGGTTCCTGATCGGGCTGGCGACGGCGGTGAAGCTGACGCCGGGAGTCTTCCTGATCTACCTGCTGATCACCAGGCAGTGGCGGACGTTCTTCATGGCCTCCTTCGCGGCGGCGGTGCTGACGCTGCTGCCGTTCGCGGTGATCCCGCAGGACGCGGCCGACTTCTGGTTCTCCGCGCTGCTCGACCCGGAACGCCTCGGAGCGAACGCGGCCACCACCAACCAGTCGATCCGCGGGATGCTGATCAGGCTCTACTGGCCGGACGCGCTGACCTCGGTGCTGTGGCTGGCGATCG
Source organism: Nonomuraea sp. NPDC004580 (assembly GCF_040609855.1). NCBI lineage: Bacteria > Bacillati > Actinomycetota > Actinomycetes > Streptosporangiales > Streptosporangiaceae > Nonomuraea > Nonomuraea sp. NPDC004580. The sequence continues at coordinate 88,869 of NZ_JBEXLH010000010.1, forward strand.
TGGCGGCGGTCGGCTGGTACGGCTTCCGCGGGGCGCGGGACGCCTACCGCAACGGTGATCACGTGACGGCGGTCGCGCTGGTCGGGCTGATGGCCGTGCTGCTGTCGCCCGTCGCCTGGATCCACCACCTGGCCTGGGTGGTCGTGGTGCTCGCCGCGATCGCCGGCGACGGCCGCGATCCGGTACGGCTGCGCGTGGCGGCCGGGGTGTGGCTGTACTACGTGGTGCCGGTGCCGTGGTGGGGGGTGTCGCTCAAGGCGGCGGACATCCCGGGCGTCAGCCTGGTGCTGGGAAAGATCGTCCAGAACGGGTTCGGGCTCGGCGCGCTGGCCCTGGTGTGGTTGCTGGTGCATTGGCTGCCGAAACGGCGGCAGCTCGCTTGACTTTCCCGTTACCCTTCGTGTCGTGCTCGTTACCATCTGGGTGATCGTGGGCGCCGTGGCAGGCGTCAGTGGCGTGCTGGTCGGTTACTCGGCGCTGCGGCAGGCCAGGGCCACGGTCGAAGACTGCCGGCGGCTGCTCGCCCGGCAGCTCGGCGAGGGCCGCGGCGACCTCAAGGCCATCAGGGACGTCGCCGTGTGCCGGTATGACGCGCTGTCGGAGATGACGGGGCGGCTGTCGTTCTCGGTGGCGATGATCAACGGGCTGGGCGACGGCATCGTGCTGACGTCCATCAACGGGCGCAGCGAGACCCGTACGTACGTGCGCCCCGTGGTCGGCGGCAAGGGGCAGGAGCCGCTGTCGCCCGAGGAGGAAGAGGCCGTGCGCGCGGCCAGGCTCGGGTTGGGGCCCCTGGTGGCGGGGCCGGTGTCGGGGACGTTCTAGCAGGTGACCCACGCCGGAGATCAGCCGTCGGAGTAAACGGCCGCGAGGCCGCCCACCTGCGGATACCCTGGACGCATGCCCAGACTCGCCTATCTCGGACCGGAAGGCACCTTCACCGAAGAGGCCCTGCGGCTCCTCGATCCCACGGCAGACCGGCTGCCCTGCGCCAACGTGAGCGCCGCGCTCAACGCCGCGCGCTCCGGCGACGCCGACGGCGCCGTCGTGCCGCTGGAGAACTCGATCGAGGGCGCGATCACCACGACGCTCGACGAGTTCGCGTGGGGCGAGCCGCTGGTGATCAACGCCGAGCTGCTGCTGCCGGTGCAGTTCTCGCTGCTGGCGCGGCCGGGCACCGAGATCCCCCACATCAAGCGGGTCTACACGCATCCCGCGGCCATCACCCAGTGCCGCGCGTTCGTCGCGCGCGAGCTGCCCGACGCCGTCGTGGTGTCCGCCCCCTCGACGGCGGCCGCGGCGCAGGAGGTGGCGCTGCCAGGCTCGCCGTACGACGCGGCCATCGCCGCCCGCATCGCGGGCGAGCATTACGGGCTGGTCGAGCTGGCCTCCGACATCGGCGACAGGTCCGACACGGTGACCAGGTTCGTCAAGGTCGCGCGGCCTGGGCCGCTGCCGCCGGCGACCGGGTCCGACCGCACCACGCTGGTGGTCTTCCTGGCCGACGACCACCCGGGCGCGCTGCTGGAGATGCTGACCGAGTTCTCGGTGCGCGGGGTCAACCTGACCCGCATCGAGTCCAGGCCCACCGGCGACGGCATCGGCCGCTACTTCTTCCACTTCGACTTCGAGGGTCACATCGCCGACGCGCGGGTGGGCGACGCCATCGCCGGCCTGCACCGCATCTGCGGCGAGGTGCGCTTCCTCGGCAGCTACCCGCGCGCCGACGGGCTGGTGCCGCAGATCAAGCGCGGCACCTCCGACTCCGACTTCGCCGAGGCCGCCGAGTGGCTGGCCAAGGTGCGCGCGGGCAAGATCTGACCTGGCGGGCCGTGCGGCCCGCCGGTGAGGTGCCCGCAGGTCGTCGGCGGGTTTTCCGGGTGTCGGGGATAACGAGGGGCAGCGGAGGTCCGTACGCCGGTAGCCTTTCCTTGTGATTGACCTGCGTACCCTTCGTGAGGACCCCGACCGGCTACGGGCGTCGCAGCGTGCCCGCGGTGAGGACGACTCGGTCGTCGACACGCTGCTCGAGCTCGACGAGCGCCGCCGATCCGCGCTGACCTCGTTCGAGTCGCTGCGCGCGGAGCAGAAGAGCATGGGCAAGTCGGTCTCCAAGGCGCAGGGTGAGGAGAAGGCCGCGCTGCTCCAGCGGGCCAAAGACCTCGCGAGCCAGGTCAAGGCCGCCGAGGCCGAGGCGGAGAAGCTGGGCGCCGAGCTCGACGGCGTGCTCCAGACGGTGCCCAACATCGTCGAGGAGGGCGCCCCGGCTGGCGGCGAGGACGACTACGTCGTGCTCGAGACGCACGGCGAGCCCCGGCAGTTCGACTTCGAGCCGAAGGACCACCTGGCCCTGGGCGAGGCGCTCGACGCGATCGACATGGAGCGCGGCGCCAAGGTGTCGGGCGCCAGGTTCTTCTTCCTCAAGGGCGTCGGGGCGCGGCTGCAGCTCGGCCTGCTCAACATGGCGATGCAGCAGGCGATCGAGGCCGGGTTCACGCCGATGATCACGCCGGTGCTCGTCAAGCCCGAGACCATGCAGGGCACGGGCTTCCACGTGGCCCACGACAAGGAGATCTACCGGCTGCCCGAGGACGACCTCTACCTCGTCGGCACCTCCGAGGTGTCGCTGGCCGGCTACCACGCCCAGGAGATCGTCAGCGGCGACGAGCTGCCGCTGCGCTACGCGGGCTGGTCGTCGTGCTTCCGCCGCGAGGCGGGCTCGTACGGCAAGGACACCAGGGGCATCATCCGGGTGCACCAGTTCGACAAGGTCGAGATGTTCTCGTACGTACGGCCCGAGGACGCCCACGAGGAGCACCTGCGGCTGCTCGCCTGGGAGAAGGAGATGCTGGCCAAGATCGAGGTCCCCTACCGGATCATCGACACGGCGGCCGGCGACCTCGGCATGTCGGCGGCCAGGAAGTTCGACTGCGAGGCCTGGATCCCGACCCAGGGCCGCTACCGCGAGCTGACCTCGACGTCCAACTGCACCGAGTTCCAGGCCCGCAGGCTCGCCGTCCGCTTCCGTGACAAGGACGGCAAGCCGCAGCACCTGGCCACGCTCAACGGCACGCTGGCCACGACCCGCTGGATCGTGGCCATCCTGGAGAACCACCAGCAGGCCGACGGCTCTGTGGTGGTTCCCGCGGCGTTGCGTCCTTACGTGGGGCTCGATGTCCTGGAGCCCCCCAAGTAGGTGCTCAGAGCCCCGCCGAGGAGCGTCGCTCCTCGGCGCGGGCGTCGCGCCTGACCAGCAGGGCGCCCGCGGCCAGCACGGCCGCCGTCAGGAGCACGGCGAGGGCGACGGCCGTCTGGTACGACGCCAGGGAGCCGTCGGCCCAGGCCCGGAAGGGCAGCGAGACGGTCGCGTGGACCAGCGGAGCCCCGAGCACGCCGGTCAGGACGGGCACCTTGCGCGGCCGTCCTGCGACCGCCAGCCCCAGGCAGACCGGGGCGCCCAGCACGACCGCCAAGAGTCCGCCCGTGCCCATGAGCAGCGAGACCTCCTGGTTCGCCGGCATCGACGCGTGGTCGAACCAGGGGGTGAGCGCCGCCGCGAACCCGGCGCAGGTGACGGCGGCGATGCCCAGATACGTACGCCCGTAGCGGCGCAGACCGGCCCCCATGAAGCCGAACAGCGCGCAGGCGGCCAGGGCCCAGGCCCAGACGAGTTCGCCGCGCAGCGGGACTTCAGGGGCCTCCTCGGGCAGGGAGACGCGGCGCCACGTCCCTGAGACGTCGCGGATCACGACCGAGTCGGGACCGCCGGCGACGACCACGATGTGGCCGCCGGGCCTGGCCTGCACGGCCAAGGTGGTGGGGAAGCCGGAGGGGTCGTCGTAGCGCCTGCTGAGGCGTTCGACGTCGTCCGACGACAGGCGCCAGGACGGCCGCCAGGTGCTGCCGCCGTCGTCCGACTGCTCGACGCCCTTGCGCTCCTCCGCCACGCGGTAACACCGGGTGGCCTGCTTCGGCACGCACTGGGCGGTCTGGCCCTTCCTCTCCTTGTCCGCGGTGCTCTCCGACCATGTGCGGCCGCCGTCCTCCGAGGTCCACACGGTGTGCGGCCAGGTGTGGACGGCAATGCGGTCCTGGTCGTCCACCGTGACGGAGCCGACGTCCGGGGTGGGCGGGGCCGCCGAGGTCGCGGTCACCGCGAGCACGGCCAGGGGCATCGTCACCGCGAGCCGCCAGCGGGCGGCGGGCGGGCGGTGGAGGCTGTGGGCGCGTACCCACCAGGCGAGGGCGAGAGCCGGCAGCGCCAGGAGGTCCGTAGGATCGGCCAGGACGCGCGACGGGCCCGCGAGGAAGGTCCAGGCATGGGAGGCGGCCTCAGCGCCCGTCTCCGTCGTTTTCACGGCCGCGAAGAGCACCCCGGTCACCACGACCGCCACCCCGTCACTCCTCACCCACGGCCCCCCAGACCGCACGAAGCAGGAAAGCCGGCGCAGCGGCCCACCCGAGGAGGGGTGGTGGCCGCTTCCGGAGAGGCGGGAGCGGCCGCCCCGGGAAGGCCGGGCTCCTCCAGGGAGCCGCCGCTCAGGGAGGCGCCGGTCGAGGCGGTGCAGCAGGCGCCTGGTGAGGGCTGCTGCGGGTCGGGTCAGGAGGAGGGCGACGAGGGCGGGGGCCACGAGCAGGCCGGCCACGTCGCTGAGCTTGCCCGTCACGACCCCGGGAGAGGCGGGTTTGAGCAGGTGGTCGTTGACCAAGAGCACGAGCACCCCGGCAACCGTCACGGGGTGGCACAGCCACGCGTACCTCATACCCAGGTTGACCGCTCCGGGGACGGGGCGGTTCAGAGGTCATGTGAGTCGAGTCACACCCGTGACCGATCCGACATCAGGCCCCTGCACAAGCAAAAGACCGGAGCCCGCTGGAAGCGAACTCCGGTCTGTCTCGCTGCTACAGGTCAGATGGCTCGGACCTGAGAGGCCTGCGGCCCCTTCTGGCCCTGCGTGATCTCGAACTCGACCCGCTGGCCGTCTTCAAGGCTGCGGTAGCCGTTGCCGACGATCTCGGAGAAGTGCACGAACACGTCCGGCGCACCGCCGTCCGGGGCGATGAAGCCGAAGCCCTTCTCGGCGTTGAACCACTTGACGGTTCCCTGAGCCATAAAAGCTCTCCCTCAGGATGTGAATCTATGGGACCCACACCTCGTGGGTCCCGGTGTGTCGTACAGCAAGCACCCGGGGTGGCTCAGACAAAGTCATGCTGGTTTTCACTACGGGATCAGCTAATACAACGCCATCACATCTAACACCATTCTGGAGCGTTGGTGTTCCCCTCCCAACGAAGATTTCTGTCAGGCGGCATCACCGGGCAAACTGGAACCTGTTATGCGCAGCCTTCCCGCACCGCGTCTAGTGGCCACCGACCTCGACGGCACCGCGTTGCGTACGGACGGAACCGTGTCTCCCCGCACGGTCGCCGCCTTCGGCAAAGTCGAGGAATCGGGGGCGGTCCTGGCCTTCGTGACCGGGCGTCCGCCCCGGTGGATGGGCGGGGTGGCCAGTGCGGTACGTCACCGTGGCCTGGCCGTCTGCGCGAACGGAGCGCTGATCTACGATCTCCATACCGAACGGATAGTGGAATCTCACCTGATCAGCATCGAGGTGCTCGGGGAAGTCGTCGCTCAGCTAAGAGCGAACGTCCCCGAACTCGTATTTTCGGTCGAGTATGAAGCCGGTTTTGCGCATGAGTCAGATTTCCGGCTCGGCGGGTTGGACCGGGCACTCGGAGCAGCGCGTGTGGAATCGGTCACTTCCCGTCCATGTGCCAAGTTGCTCGCCCTGCATCCCCGCATGAACGCCGACGAGCTCCACGCGGCCGTGGAGGAACTGGTCGGCCATCTCGTGACCACCACCCACTCCAGCGGCAGAGGGCTGATCGAGATGAGCGCCCAGGGCGTGACCAAGGCCACCGCCCTGGCGGCACTCGCGGAGCAGCTGGAGATCAAGCCATCGCAGACCGTGGCATTCGGCGACATGCCGAACGACCTGCCCATGCTGAGCTGGGCAGGCACGTCGTACGCGGTCGCCAACGCGCACCCCCGCGTGCTGGCGGCGGTCGATCACGTGACCGCGGCCAACGACGACGACGGTGTCGCGCAGGTGATCGAGAAGCTTTACGCCTGACGGCGGAGCCCCGCAGGCCCTGAGCAGGGCCTACAGGTAGGGGCCAGAACCGCCGGGCGGCCGCTGCCCCTCGTCACCCGGCACCCCTGGTAGCGCCCTGCGCATCTGCTCCAACTGGGCGCGGGCGGCCATCTGCTGCGCGAACAGCGTGGTCTGGATGCCGTGGAACAAGCCTTCGAGCCAGCCGACCAGCTGGGCGTGCGCGATGCGCAGCTCGGCGTCACTCGGCGGCGTGCCGTTGTCGTCGGTGAACGGAAGCGACAGCCGCTCCAGCTCATCGACCAGCTCGGGCGCGAGACCGTCTTCGAGCTCCTTGATGGAGGACTCGTGGATCTCCTTCAGCCGCTTGCGGCTGGCCTCGTCGAGGGGAGCCGCGCGCACCTCCTCAAGGAGCTGACGGATCATGCTGCCGATACGCATCACCTTGGCGGGCTGCTCGACCAGGTTGGTGACCGAGCGGTCGTCTTCGCCACCATCGCCCTGACCATGGAAATCAGGGCCCACCACCACGACGTGGGGGGTGTTGTTGTCCTCAGCATTCATAACACTCACCGTACTAGCAGGATCTTGCCGATGTGCTCCCCCGAATCCACCATTCGGTGAGCTTCGGCGGCGTCGGCCATGGGCACCTCGGCGTACACGACGGGACGTACGGCACCCGCTCCGACCAGGGGCCATACGTTGTCGACCACGCTGCGCACGATGGCGCCCTTCTCGTCGACGGGCCGCGAGCGCAGCGTCGTGGCGTGCACCGAGGCGCGCTTGGCCAGCAGCATGCCCAGGTTGAGCTCGGCCTTGGTGCCGCCCTGCATGCCGATGACCACCAGCCGGCCGCCCGTCTTGAGGGAACGGACGTTCTTGTCCAGGTATTTCGCGCCCATGATGTCGAGGATGACGTCGGCCCGCACCTTGTCGGAGAAGTCCTCCTCGCGGTAGTTGATCACCTCGTCGGCGCCCAGCTCCCTGGCCCGGTCGGCCTTCTCAGCCGAGCCGACGGTGGTGACGACGTGGCTGCCGAGCGCCTTGGCGAGCTGGATCGCGAACGTGCCGATGCCGCTGGCCCCGCCGTGGATGAGCAGCGTCTCGCCCCTGCGCAGCCGCCCGACCATGAACACGTTGGACCAGACCGTGCAGGCCACCTCGGGCAGCCCGGCGGCCTCGCGCAGCGACACCTGGGAGGGCACCGGCATGACCTGCTGCCAGGGCGCGGCTACGCGCTCGGCGTAACCGCCGCCGGCGAGCAGCGCGCACACCTCGTCGCCCGGCTTGAACTGCTCGACGTCCGCCCCGACCTCGGCCACCACGCCCGAGACCTCGAGCCCCGGGTACGGCGACGACCCCGGCGGCGGGTCGTAGAAGCCCTGCCGCTGCAGCACGTCGGCGCGGTTGACCGCCGACGCCGTCACGTCGATCAGCACGTCTCCGCGCCCGACGTGGGGATCCGGCGCCTCGCGCCACTCCAGCACCTCTGGTCCGCCCGGCTCGGCGATCTCAATGGCTCGCATGCGAACCACGGTAGCCGGGCAAAGAAGTTGTGGGTTGGCGGGCTGCGACCGAGCGGGTGGCGTTACCCTGCAATGTATTTGCTGCCCCTTTAGACCCACCCGAGGGGGAACACGGTGGCAAGACACGATCGAGAAGAATCTCTCGAGGAACAGCTCGCCTGGCTTGACGCGATCAAAGAGACGGAAGAGGCTCCCGTCTCCGTGAGCGCGCCGGCCGCCCCGGTCGACGAGCCGGTCGCGTCGCCGTACCCCAAAGACCCCTGGTCGCTCGTGCCGCAGCAGCACGAGACGCCTCCGCAGCCGCTGTTCAGGGCGGCGGTCGACTCCGCGTACGGCGGCCCGGCGACGACCGAGGAGCGCCCGGCGAGCGACTCGGGCGAGTGGCCGGCCAGGTTCACGGCCGACGAGCCGCGGGCGAGCGCCGCGCCGAGCGTGGACGATCCGTTCCTCGCGCCGCTCAAGCCGCTGCCGCGGCCGGACGACACCGACACGTACGCGCTGCCGTTCACCCCGGCAGAGCCGGCCGGGAAGGCCGAGGAGAGCACCTGGCCGCCCGCGTCCGACTGGCCTGGGCCCGATGACACGGTCCGGGTGGAGCCGCCGCGGGACAAGCCCGCCGCGGAGGACGAGAGCGCCCGAGAGCCGGCCGGGGAGATCAAGGACTCCGGGGCAACCGACACCCAGCCGCGCACCGAGCCCCCGGCTCAGGCCGACGACGCGGAGGAGCCGGCGCAGAAGAAGGCCGAGGAGCCGGAGGAGCAGCCGGCCGCGCGTGACGACCGTCCGAATTGGTCGTCCGATGTGTCCGAAACCCTGCCGCGCACCGAGCGCCCGCAGTGGGACGCCGCCGAGACGCCGGCACCCGAAGCCGAGGACAAGCGCTGGAGCGCCGACCAGCCCGAGACCGACATCCCGCAGTGGGCCAAGGAGGGCTCGCAGTGGAGCCGCGAGCAGTCGGAGGGGCTCCCGCACTGGGACCGCCGCGCGGACGACCAGCCCGCCGCCACCGAGCCGCCGGACCAGCCCACCAGCTGGGTCGACCCGCCGGAGAAGGCGCCGAGCTGGGGTAAGGCGGCCCAGGCGGACGAGACCCCGGCGGCCTGGACCCAGGACCCGGCCGCGAAGGACGAGACCCCGAGCTGGGACCAGAAGGACAAGACGCCTGGCTGGGGTCGCGACCAGAAGGACGAGGCTCCTCGCTGGGACCAGGAGGACGCTCCTCACTGGGGCAGGGAGCAGCCGGAAGAGCGCCCCCAGTGGGTACGCGACCAGCCGGAGGACCGCCCCCGGTGGACCGAGCAGCCCGAGTGGCGCCCCGCCGAGCGGGACATCCCCCCGGTGCGCCCGCCGCGCCGCCCGGCCCCCGTGCCCGTGTTCACGGCACCGCCCAGGCCACCGGCGACCGGCAAGCCCACGGCCGAGAGCCTCGACCCGGAGTCCCTGCTACGCGGACGGCGTAACGCCCCCTCCAAGGGCTGGCGGCGCATCGTCTACAAGGCGTCGGGCGGCTGGATCAAGCCGGGCGAGCCCCCGGAGGTGCGCCGCCGCCGCGAGCTGGTGACCCGCGCCCGCACCCCGGTCACCGCGGGACACCACCGCGTCGCGGTGCTCAGCCTCAAGGGCGGCGTGGGCAAGACCACGACCACGGTCGGCCTCGGCGCGACGCTGGCGCAGGTGCGCGGCGACCGCGTGATCGCCGTCGACGCCAACCCCGACCGCGGCACGCTGTCGGACAAGCTGGAGCTGGAGACCTCGGCCACCGTACGCGACCTGCTGAACGAGCGTGACCAGGTCAAGCGGTACGTCGACATCAGGGCGTTCACCTCGCAGGCCCCGTCGCGGCTGGAGGTGCTGGCCTCCGACCGCGACCCGTCGGTCTCCGAGGCGTTCAGCGGCGCCGACTACCAGGCCGTCTCGCAGGTGCTGGAGAACTTCTACTCCATCTGCATCACCGACTGCGGCACCGGCCTGCTGCACTCGGCGATGGGCGGCGTGCTGGGTCTCGCCGACCAGATCGTGCTGGTCAGCTCTCCGTCGGTGGACGGCGCCAGGGCGGCCTCGGCGACGCTCGACTGGCTGGAGGCCCACCACTACGGCGACCTGGTGAAGAACGCGACCGTGGTGCTGTGCAGCGTGCGGCCCAGGTCGAAGTCGGCGGTGGACATCAAGAAGCTGGAGGCCCATTTCGCCGCCAGGTGCCGCGCGGTGATCAGGGTGCCGTACGACCCGCATCTGGAGGAGGGCGCGGAGATCGACCTGGACCGGCTGCAGGAGCCGACCAGGGACGCCTATCTCCAGCTCGCCGCCAGCGTGGGCGACGGTTTCGCGGGGATCCGCGACTGAGCGGAGGGTGTGGGATTCGAACCCACGAGGCCATCGCTGACCTGGCCGCTTTCAAGGCGGCTGCACTCGTCCACTATGCGAACCCTCCTGTGCGGAAACCACGATAGCGGCTGTCATGACAGGGGTGTACGTTCAGGTGGTGGCGGATCTCGACGTCGAGGTGCAGCGCGGCTCCCGCGACGCGCTCGTGCGGCTGAGCGGCGACCTCGACAAGCTCACCGCGCCACTGCTCAAGGACACCCTCGTCACGCTGTTCACCGAGGGCAGGGTGCAGGTGGTGATCGACGCGGGGCGGCTCGAGTTCTGCGACTCCAGCGGGTTGTGGGTGCTGGTGGAGCACCGGCGCAGAGTCGCCGCGCAGGCCGGGTCGCTGGGCATCGTGGGCGTCCACGGGGTCTTGCACCGGGTGCTCGACGTGACGGGGCTCAGGGCCGCCTTCGACCGGGTGGACCTACGCGGACAGGTGTGACAGCAGCCATTTGGGGCCGACGGTTCCGGCGCCCAGCTTCTCCACGCGTTCGCGCAGGCCACGATCCGCCGTGACGACGAGCAGGCGTTCCCAGGGCCTGGCCCGGCGTACGACGTCCACGATCGCGTCGTCGCCGCTCCCCATGGCCGCGACCACCTGGATGCCGGGCACCTCGGGCGCGCTGCGTGCGGCGCCCTCGACGACGGCCACCATGCGCGGATACCACTGCGCCAGCACCGGATGGCTCAGCCGCAGCCCCGAGACGGCCTCAAGCAGCCGGGTGGCGGCGCCGAGGCGGTCGTTCCACCAGCCCCGCTCGGCCCGCGCCCCGACGATGTTGGCGACGTCGAGCACGAGGGTCTCGGGCTGGAGCGCGCCGCTGACCTCGTCCCAGGTGGCGGCGAAGCCGGGGTGCAGCTCGCGCTGGGGCACCTCGGGCAGGGCCAGCCAGCGCATCTCGTCGCTCTCCGAGTTGGCCGGCGCGGCGGCGATCAGCTCGGGCGACTCGGCGATGACGGTCTCGAACGCCCATCCGCCGTGGTCGTCGCGGTAGACGCCCTGGACGCGGAGCGCCTCCGCCCCCAGCGTGACCTCCTCGTGCGCCTCGCGCAGCGCACTGGTGACGGCGTCCTCATGGCTGTCGCGGGCGCCGCCGGGCAGCCCCCAGGTGCCGCCGTGGTGGCAGCGCAGCGAGCGCTTCTGCATGAGCACGTACGGGACGCCGCGGTCGTCGTGGTGCACGACCAGGAGCCCGGACGCGCCGTGGACGCCCCAGTGCCGATGCCCTTGGGCGCATTCGGTCCAGCCGTCGCCGTCCTTCGCCGTCATGAGGAAATCCTCTCAGCCTCCGCCCTTGGAGAAGTGCTGGTAGTCCTTGGCGCCTGACCAGTAACCACCCCACTCCCAGCCGACCTGGGCGAAGGTCTTGACGACCCGGTCACCGGGATTAATCACACCTTTACCCTTCATTGGGCGCTTGGTGAACTTCTTCGCGTTGCGGTGGGCGGTGCCGCCGCTCGCGGTGACGTACGGGTTCTCCAGCGGGTTGACGTCGATGGCCTCGCCGTACGCGTGGTTCGACCAGTTGCTCGACCCCGTGGCCCGGCGGCAGTTGAAGGCCGAGGTGTTGTCGGCGTCGATCGAGTCGTAGTCGTCGGCCTTGTACGCGTCGACCAGCTTCATCTGCCGGATCGGCCAGCGGCGGTCGTACAGCTTCTTGAAGACCGTCTCGATGTCGTCGGTCACCGTCTTGCGCACGACCAGCTCACCGGTGTGCGGCTTGCCGTCGAACCCCCAGTACGACAGCGTCACCAGCCGCAGGTCGCGGTAATGGACGGGGCACCCGGGGCGCCAGGAGTAGGGCAGACGGTCGCGGGAGACGCGCGAGACCTGCGAGGTGAACGGGGGCGGCGCCGTCGGGCTGGGCGCCGCCGTGGAACGCTCCGACGTCGGTCCGGCAGTGGCGGATCCAGTGGCGGATGCAGTGGCGGTCAGGGTGGCGGACTCTCGTGGCGGGTCGGCCGGCGCGGCCACGGGCTCCTCCGCGGCCGCGCACGAAACGGACGCGAGCACCACGAACGCGATGGCGGCAGCACGCTTCATCTCGCCACCATATGCGACGTCGGGCCAGGTCAGGGCACTACCAGCACAGTACGGCGAGCTCGTTTCGCCAGGCTGGCCGCCACCGAGCGCCGCCACGAGGAGCGGGAGCGGCCCACCACGATGGCGTCCGCCATGTACGTGCTGGCCAGCGCCTCAAGCTCGCGGGCCGCGTCACCGCGCAGGCTGACGAACTGCCACGGCACCCCGGCCCCCCGCAGTTCCTCCCTGAGGTCCTCGGTCAGGTCGGCCGCCGCGTCGGGGATGATGGGCGACCCGGCGAAGAACCACAGCGTCGAGGTGTTGAGCGACTCGACGAAGGCGATCAGCAGGGCCGCGTCGTCCCTGCGGGCGAGCCCGGCCGCGTACGCGAGCGCGTTGCGGCTCGGGCCCGATCCGTCGAAGCCCACGACGAGCAGGCCGGCGCCGTCCTTGCCGATCTCGAACCGCCCTTCGGGGAGCCTGCCTGCCAGCGGCTCCCACTGCGGGTCCGTGCCACTGCCGAACACGGCATCGCTCGCGTCAGACGTCGGCGTGCCTGCCGCGGCGCGTCAGCTCGCGCAGCGCGTCGGCCGCGTAGATCACCAGGGCCACGAACGAGATCCCGGCGAGGGCGCCGCCCAGCCAGAGGTCGTTGACGGTCGCGTCGACGTAGTCGGCGCCGCGCGGCTGGTAGCCGACCGCGAACGGGGCCGCGATCAGCCACAGGCCGCCGAGGAACAGCAGCACCAGGGCGCCCACGCCCAGTTTGGCCTTCATCGGTTGTCCTCCACTCCGACCAGGGACGCCTTGCCGTTCTGGCGGTGCTCGCCACCGCCCGTACGGGTGTTGAGGTCCTCACGCAGCGCCTCCACGAGCGGGGCCAGCAGGCTCGCCAGCTCGGCGGAGGTGGCCTGCGGCCCGGCGGGAGCGACCGGCACGGGCTCAGGCTCCGGTTCGGGCTCGCGGCGCGGCTTCGGCACGACCAGGCCGCGCACCACCAGCTCCTCGTGAATGGCCGCCACGAAGGCGATCGCGCCCACGACGCCCACGACGGCCACGCCGAGGCCGGTGAAGAACTCCGACCGGGTGGCGTTCGTCCAGTCGGCGTCCTCCGGCTGCGTGCCGAGGGCGAAGGGCGCGATCATCAGCCACAGCCCGGCCACGACGGCCAGGGCCGCGGCGACGGCACCCACGAACGTGCGGATCATTGTGTGATTCCTCCTGAGACGAGGTCCTTCTGCGGTGGCGTGGCCTGCGCGATCAGGGCGCGCGAGGTGGGCCGCAGCACGCTCTGCGCGACCGACCTGGCCCGTTCGCGTTCCGAGCGGCCGTCGGGCGGCGCCATCTTGGCGACCGCGGTGAGCAGTGCCGAGCGCTCACCGTTGGCCCGCTCGATGCGCTGGGCGATGAGCTCCAGCAGCAGGCCCGCCAGGACGAGGTCGTCCTTGCTGAGCGGTTGGGGCGTGGGTGCCGGGGGCGCGACCGAGCCGCGCAGCGGCAGCTCCTTGAGGAAGATCGTGGCGATGAAGCCGAGCAGCGCGATCGGCACGCCCACGATGAACACCGTCTCCAGGCCCCGCGTGAACGACTCCAGCACGATGTTCTTGACCGGCCCTGGAAGGTGCTGGATGGCGTCGGGGCTGCCGAGCTTGACGTCACCGCCGCCGGGCAGCTCGATGCCGGCCGCCGCCAGCATCGCGGTCATCTCGTCCTTGAGCCGGCCGGTGAGGATCGCGCCGAACGCGGCCACGCCGACGGCGCCGCCCAGAGAGCGGAAGAACGACACGCCTGACGTGGTCGAGGCCATGTCACGCAGCTCGGAGCCGTTCTGCGCGGCCAGGATGAGCATCTGCATGGACAGGCCGAGGCCGATGCCCAGCACCGCGACGTCGAAGCCGATCAGCCATTCGCTGGAGTCGACGTGCAGCCTGGACAGCAGGAACAGCCCGATGGCCACGATGAGCAGGCCGGCCACGGGGAAGATCTTCCACCGCCCGGTCTGGGTGACGATCTTCCCCGAGATGACACCGGACAGGAACAGCGCTATGACCATCGGCAGTGTCATCAGGCCCGAGTTCGTCGGGCTGAGCCCCTTGACGATCTGCAGGTACTGCGGCAGGTAGATCATCGCGCCGAACATCGCCATGCCGACGAACAGCGAGGCGAGGCTGGTGAGCACGAACGTCCTGTCGCGGAACAGCCGCGGCGGCAGGATCGGGTTGCGCGCGGTCCGCTCCGAGAGCACGGCCAGGGCCAGCATGAGCAGCGCGGTGGCGGTGAGCACGTACGTCCAGGGGGAGTTCCACTCGAATTCGTTGCCCCCCAGGGTCAGCAGCAGCATCAGCGCGCTCGCGCTGGCCGTGATCGTCGTGGCGCCCCAGATGTCGATCGAGGTCTTCCGCTTGATCCGGGGCAGCTTGAGCACCTTCTGGATGACGATGAACGACACCAGGGCGAACGGCACGACCACGTAGAAGCACCAGCGCCAGCCCAGCCACTCGGTGTCCACGATGAACCCGCCCAGCAACGGCCCCGCGACCGTCGAGATGCCGAAGACGGCGCCCATGTAGCCGGAGTAGCGTCCACGCTCGCGCGGCGAGACGATGTCCCCCAGGATCACCTGCGACAGAGCCGACAGACCACCGACACCCAGGCCCTGGATGGCACGCGCGGCGATGAGCTGCCCCATGTTCTGCGACATCCCGGCCACCGCCGAGGCCGCCACGAACAGCACCAGAGCACTCTGGAAGAGCAGCTTGCGCCCGAAGACGTCCGACAGCTTGCCCCACAACGGCGTCGAGACCGTCATCGTCAGCATGGTCGCGCTGGCGACCCATGAGTACTGGTCCTGACCGCCTAGTTCCCCCACGATCGTCGGCAGCGCGGTGCCCACCACGGAAGTCGAGATCATCGAGGTCAGCATGGCGAGCATGAGCCCGGACAGAACCTCGAGGATCTCGCGGTGGGTGTAGTGCCGCTTCGCGGGGGACGCGGCCGGTGCGTGCGCTACCAAGACAACACCACATCCCCTTCGTTCATTTTTGCCCGCGATGAGTATACGTCCGTTTACTAGCCGCTCGGTAAGTGGGGTGGCCGCCGAGTAGAGTGCGGGCATGAGTCCCCAGGTGACTGAGGCCAGGCCGCGCGACCGCGAGGCCACCCGGGAACGGATCCTGCAGGCGGCCCGCGCACTTTTCGGCGAGCAGGGCTACGAGCAGGTGACCGTACGCATGATCGCGGCGGCGGCCGACGCCAACATCGCGCTGGTCGGCCGCTACTTCGGGTCCAAGGCCGGCCTGTTCGGCGCCGTGCTGCAGGGCGAGCCGCGGTTCGGCGCCCTGTATGAGGGCGACGCCGAGGACCTGCCGAGGCGGCTGGCCGAGTACGCCGCCGAGCGCATGCACCAGCCGCCGGACAGCCCTATCCTGCGCACGCTCGAACGTTCGGCCATGCACCCCGAGGTGCACGCCGTGGCCAGGGAGCGGCTGATCACGGCGGTGCTGGAGCCGCTCGCCGCCCGGCTGGAGGAGCCCGACGCCCACGCGCGGGCCCGCATGGCCACCGCGGTCCTGCTCGGCATCGGCGCGACGCGCCGCCGCCTCGGCCCCCAGCAGCCCACGCCGCAGGACGTCGACCGGCTTACCGCCGTCTTCAAGGCGTGCCTGGCCGGCTGAAACTTTCACCGCCCGCATCCGCTCCGACCTGCGACGAAGGGTTCGGGAGCGATCCGATGTCTTTGTCATGCACGGGGGCGCTTTCTACGATCCACGGAAGCCCGTGGGAGCGCTCCCACATGACGGACGGAGATCGTTCATGTCTCGCAGAAGGCCCGTGTTGGCGGTGCTCATCACAGCGGCCGCCATGGCCGCGGCGGGGGCGGTCGTCGCCGCCTCGTCGTCCACCGCCCAGGCCGCCGACTCCGCTTTCTACGTGGATCCCCAGACCAACGCCGCCAAGTGGGTGGCGGCCAACCCGGGCGACAGCCGGGCGGCGGTGATCAGGGACCGGATCGCGGCCGTGCCGCAGGGCCGCTGGTTCGCCACCTACAACCCGAGCACCGTACGCGGCCAGGTGGACGCGTACGTCGGCGCCGCCGCCGCGGCCGGCAAGATCCCGATCATGGCCGTGTACGCCATGCCCAACCGCGACTGCGGAGGCCCCAGCGCGGGCGGCGCCCCCGACCACGCCTCCTACCGCGCGTGGATCGACCAGATCGCCGCCGGGCTCGGCGGCCGGCCGGCCACGATCGTGCTGGAGCCCGACGCCCTGGCCATCATGACCAACTGCATGAACGGCTCAGAGCAGGCCGAGGTCAAGGCGTCCATGGCGTACGCCGGCAAGAAGCTCAGAGGCACGTCGTCGCAGGTCAAGGTCTACTTCGACATCGGCCACGACGCCTGGCTGTCCGCCTCGGAGGCCGCCTCCCGGCTGAACGGCGCCGACGTCGCCAACAGCGCCGACGGCATCGCGGTCAACACCTCCAACTACCGCTCGACGCCTGGGCTGGTGTCGTACGCGAAGAGCATCATCGCGGCGACCGGCGTCTCCAGGCTGAAGGCGGTCATCGACACGAGCCGCAACGGCAACGGCCCGGCCGGCAGCGAGTGGTGCGACCCCGGAGGCCGCGCCACCGGCATCTGGAGCACCACCGAGACGGGCGACTCCGCGATCGCCGCCTACCTGTGGGTCAAGCCGCCCGGCGAGGCCGACGGGTGCATCGCGCAGGCCGGGCAGTTCGTGCCGCAGCGGGCGTACGACCTGGCCATGGCCGCGCCCGAGCCCACTGTCTCGCCCACCGTCACCGTCTCGCCCACCGTCTCGCCCACCGTCACGCCGACGACCGGCCCCGAGGGGTGCTCGGCGACGTTCAAGGCGATCGGCCAGTGGTCGGGCGGCATGCAGGGCGAGGTCACCGTCACCAACACCGGCGGCGCGGCCACCAGCGGCTGGCGGGTCGGCTGGACGCTGCCCTCCGGCCAGACGATCTCCCAGTTGTGGAACGGCAACCTGTCCGTCAGCGGCGGCTCGGTCACCGTCACCAACCTGAACTGGAACGGCAAGGTGGCTCCCGGCGCGACGACTACGTTCGGGTTCATCGCGAGCGGCGGGTCCGGCGGCCCGTCAGGGCTCACCTGCACCACCTCCTAGCGCTCACGCGCACCCGGCCGAGCCCCCGCCCGACGCCTGCGGGGGCTCGGCCTCAAGAAATAACCGGGCAGGCGCCGCTGTTGACCACCACCAGGTCACCCCGCTCTGCGAAAGGCGCGTACTCATGGCTCTGCCGCTGTCCATCCTCGATCTGGCGCACATCGGCGAGGGCGAGACGGCCGCCGACAGTTTCGCCGCCAGCGTGACCCTCGCCCAGCGGGCCGAGGAGCTGGGCTACCAGCGCATCTGGTACGCCGAGCACCACAACATGGACAGCATCGCCTCCTCCGCCACGAGCGTGCTGATCGCCCACATCGCCGCTCACACCCGGACGATCCGCCTCGGCGCGGGCGGTGTCATGCTGCCCAACCACTCGCCGCTGACCATCGCCGAGCAGTTCGGCACCCTGGAGACGCTCCACCCCGGCCGCATCGACCTCGGTCTCGGCCGCGCGCCCGGCAGCGACCAGCAGACCATGCGCGCCCTGCGCCGCTCGCCCTCGTCGGCCGACTCGTTCCCGCAGGACGTGCTTGAGCTGCAGGGCTACCTCACCGGCGAGACCCGCATCCCCGGCGTGCACGCCACCCCCGGCAGGGGCACCAACGTGCCGCTCTACATCCTCGGATCCTCGCTGTTCGGCGCGCAGCTCGCCGCCGCGCTCGGCCTGCCGTACGCGTTCGCCTCCCACTTCGCGCCCGCCGCGCTGGAGGAGGCCGTCGCACTCTACCGGCGCGACTTCAAGCCGTCGGCCCAGCTCGACCGGCCCCACGTGATCGCCGCACTCAACGTGATCGCCGCCGACACCACCGAGGAGGCCGAGGAGCAGTTCCTGGCCTCCAAGCGGCTGCGGGTCACCCGGTTCCTCGGGCGCGGGCGCACGTTCACGGACGAAGAGGCCGACATGATCCTCGAGTCCCCGGCGGGGCAGCAGATCGTGCAGATGGCCAAATACTCGGCCGTCGGCGACCCCGCCGAGGTCAAGGCGTATGTCGACCGGTTCGCCGAGCACGCTCAGGCCGATGAGCTGATCGTGGCCTTCTCCGCGGTCGACAGGAAGGCGTGGCTGCGCTCGGCCGAGCTGCTCGCCGAGGTTCACGCCTCCTGAGGCCGGTACGGGCGTCGGGGCCGAACCGCGGCCCGCCGCCCGGGTGCGATTCCGCTAGTCGGCCACCAGGCGGGCGCGGTGGCCCTCGTGCTCGCGCTGGCGGCGCACCACGTACGTGCCGGGCGCGCAGCCCGAGCCGCCGTGCTCCGGATGCAGCAGATAGACCGGGGCCGAGGCGGAGAACACGCCGATCGCCAGGCCGTCGGCGTCCGAGACGTTCACCGTCCAGCGGCAGGTGCCCGGCTCGGCGACCAGCGTGTGCGGGTTGCCGCCCGCCGCGCCGCGCAGCAGCTCGACGCCCTCAGGCGGCACGGCCTGCCAGCGGGGGTCGTCGCGGATCTGCACCGACGCCGCCACCAGCCGCAGCGGCACCACGATGAGGTCGCCCTGGGCCTGCGGGCCGTCGAGCACGGGGATCTGGATCGACTGCTCCAGGTGGTCGAGCACGGTCAGCCCGGTCTGCCGGGTCAGCGTGGCCAGCGTCACTGTCATGAGCATCACCTCAGGTTCTGCGTAGGAGTTGGGCGTACTGCTCGCCGGACAGCCCGTACGTCCAGCCGGCGGCGGCGAGCGGATCGTCGAAATGGCCGGGCACGGTGAGGCCGTACTGCCTGCGGCGGCCGTCGCGCTCGACCGAGCCGTTGACCGCGAGCAGCACCCGCGTGTCCCGGCGCATGTCGTAGAGGCGCAGCTCCGCGCCCGCGTTGCCGGGGTCGGGGGCGGTGGCGACCAGCCGCAGCTCGGCCCGCGCGATGTAGGCGGGCCAGCCGAGGCGTTCGATCGCGCAGCGCCTGACCTCGACGTTGGGCTCGGCGGAGATGCGCTCAGGGGTGGGGTCGTGGATCACCCAGGACGGGATCCTGGTGCCGTGCCAGGCGTAGGTGGCCCAGCCGTCGGCGTACCGTGCCGATGGGCCGTCCGCGTGGTGCGGGCGCTGCTCGCCGGTCGCCGTCCACGTCTCCGTGTGCAGCTCGGCGGGGCGTTCCGACATCACGCACACGTGCTCGGACGGCCACCACCAATGGCAAGTCGTGGCCACGGCCGTCCACAGATCCACCTGACGGGCCAGCCCGGCGGGCAGCTCCACGCCGGCGATCCGGCGCAGCGCGTCGCAATGGGCGATCCAGGAGACGCACATCGTGCGGTACCAGGTCTGGTGCCGCGACGCCTCGTTGTGCGCGAGCTCGACGGGCGGCAGCAGGCAGCGGCCGGCCGTGTTGAGGAGTGGCTGGTGCACCTCGCGGCGCAGCAGCACGTCGACCGGGCGTTGCGCCGGGCGTACGCGGGCGTGCACCGCCCCGTACACGCGGTGGCGCAGCGTCGCGAACCTGGCCGGCAGCGGCCACGCGTCCACCCGCTCGGCGCTCTGCCCGGGCGGCAGCCCGGCGGGCACGGTCGCGAACGCGGCGGCAGGCGAGGTCACCCAGTGGAAACGGGGTGGGGACAGACCGATGAACCGGTAGAGAGCGGAGACGGCGGCTGCTGCGGCCTTGCGGTCCGCGGGCCGCGTCGAGAGCGCGCGGCCCAGCCATCGGTCACGGAGCGAAGCAGCTTCCCGCTGCAGGACGTCGCTCACCGGGCGAGGGCGGAGGCGCCCTCCTTTCGCATGATCATGAAAGAAATGGTGACAGAAGGGGACGCCCTATGTCCACCCGATCAGTCGGCCAACCGGTGCTGGAGCTGGTAGGGGCCGGTCGTCTCCGAGGCGGGCGCGGGAGCCAGGCCCGCCGCGAGCAACTGGGCGCGCAACGCGATCACCGTACGTTCGAGCGCCCGGATCTGCGCCTGCAACCTCCGGATCTGGTCGCGCATCGCCTTGGACATGTCCTGCTCGGTCGTCAGGTCGGCGCTCACCTGCTCCGCCTGGCCCTGCGTGCGGGCGAGCTGCCGCTCCAGCTGGCTCAGCGCGTCCTCGTAGATGGTCTTCGCCCTGGTGTACGCCTCGGCGTCCACCTTGGAACGCTCCAGCTCCGCCTGCCGCTCCACCTGCAGCAGTGCCGCCTCGTGGGTCTTCCTGTTGGCGTCCGTGGCCGATCGGAAGGCGAGGTACGCCACACCCAGCGGGACGACCCCGACCGCGATCTGAATGAGGACCTCAGTCAGACTCGGCATCGCCGGCTCCTCCCATGAGCCTGATCACACCGGTGTAGCCGACGCCGTCGTCGCCCTGCCAGGTGTTCACCGTCAACGCGATGGGGATCTCGCTGCCGTCGCGGCGCAGCCCCATCAGCGGGATGATCCGCCCGGACAGCGCCGATTCGCCCGACGACCGCACCCTGGTCAGCCCCGCCAGGTGCCGCTCGCGCAGCCGGGGCGGGATCAGGATCGTCAGCGGCCGGCCCACCGCCTCCTCCGTGCTCCACCCGAACAGCGCCGCCGCCTGCGGGTTCCACGACTGGATGACGCCGCCCGCGTCCGCCACCACGATGGCCGGCCCGCCCCGGCACCCCGAGGTCAGCCGGTGCACCGCGACCGCCTCCGGCCAGGTGGCGATCAGCGCGATCCAGCCGCCGAACGCCAGCCACACCGCCCCGGCCACCCAGCCGCGCGGATTGTCGCCGGAGAACGTGGAGATCAGGTGTACCAGGCCGTACAGCAGGAGCAGCGCGGTGGCCGCCGCGAACGCGACCCTGTCGGAGCGCAGGAACATCTGCACCAGGCACAGCACGCCCGTCAGGCACCAGGCCAGCGCCCACACCGGTATCGGGGCGATCGTGGTGAGCATCGCGTGACCTGCGGCGGCCCGCTCGCCGCCCTGTCTGAACGCGAGCGACGCGGCGATGGCCAGGCACAGCAGGCCCACGAACGCCAGCGACGCGCCGCGCCGGCCGATGCGGCGCAGGACGCGTGCGGACAAGGCCGCGGCGACGGAGTCTCCGTTACTCACCGTCGTCACCTTAATGCATGGAGTCAGCCTCGGATGACGTTGTCAGCGAGCGCCGCCCGCGCGTCGCGCCGATCGCCGGCGGAGGGTGCTTCCCGGCGTCGCGGAGGAGTCACGCGCCGGCGTCGGTCAGGGTCGTCGGCCTGAGGTTCCACGCGTCCAGGCGCATCCGGCGATCCTGCGGCGGCACGCCGTCCCAGGTGGCGTGCAGCACGCGCTCCTCGCCTGGCAGCAGGTCGAAGGCGTTGTCGTCCCAGCGGGCCCAGCCGGGCGCCGTCGCGGGGCGGGCGTCGAGCAGGCGGACGAACGGCACGACGGGGCCCGCCTCGTGGCGCAGCCGCAGCGTCCAGGTCGTGTCGCCGGCCTCCAGTTCGGTGGTGACGCGGGCCTCGGGCAGCGTGAGCAGGTCGGCGAAGTCGGGGCCGGCGGTCAGGACGTACCGGTTGGTGATGGTACGCCGGTTGCTGATGGTAGGGCCCTCGCCGCGTACGGACAGGTCGAGCACGAAGCTGCCCGGCCCCGGCGCGCACGTGATCGTGCCGACCTCGCCGGGGGCGGCGGCCGTCCAGCGCCGCTCGGCCCGCACGCCGCCGTCGAGGCCCAGCACCCGCGCCTCGACCTCGGCGGGGCCGCCCTCCCACCAGGCCCAGACGACCGCGCGCAGCTCGTGCGCGCGCGGCGCGGGCAGCGCCGCGCACACATGCTCATGCCGGTACGCCCGCCGCACGTAGTGGTAGGCCGCCTTCGGCTCGCCGAAGTAGTCCACGGACGCCGTGCACCAGCCGTTCGGGAACGACTCGTTGAGCTGCCACGGCAGCACCCCGCAGCTCCAGGGGCGGCGCCTGTTGGCCTCGACCGCGTACCGCAGTCCGTCGGCCTGGAGGAACTGGCTCGCCCGTGACAACGTTCCCAGGTCCTCGATGGCGTCGCCGAACGCGGCGCGTACCAGGGGCTCGTTGTTCCACCAGCGGCCGAGATGGTCCCAGACCGGGTTGCGGGTGGTCGGCAGGCGGCGCTCCGACGCCGGCACCACCGACTCGATCGCCCGCAGGTTGCTCATCCCCTCCACCCCGAACTCGCTCAGCAGCAGTGCCCTGCCCTCGTCATAGAGGCGGTAGTGGTCGTCCAGGCCCTGGTGCTCCCACGGGCCGTGCACGTCGTGGTGCTCGGGCCCGGTGCGTACGCTCTCCAGCGTGTTCCCGAACACCGGCCCCGTCGGCGAGGTCGGCAGCCAGTGCCGGTCGGGGTCCAGCCGGGCCACCACGCCGTGCAGTGCCGCCAGCACCGGCGAGTCCGCGTCCGTCAGCGGCACGCCGTCGGCCCGCTGCAGCTCGTTGCCGCCGCACCAGATCGCCAGGCTCGGATGGTTGCGCCGCGCCGGGACGATGCGCTCCGCCTCGGCCGTCATCCTGGCTACGAACGCGGGGTCGTCGCTGGGCAGGCTCTCCATGCCGGAGCTGGACTGGGCGAACTCCTGCCAGACGAGGATGCCGTACTCGTCGCAGAGGTCGTAGAACGCCTCGCTCTCGATGAGCCCGCCGCCCCAGACGCGCAGCATGGTGACGCCGGCATCGCGGGCGAGCGTGAGGAGGTGGCGCAGTTTGGCCTGGTCGACGGCGCCGTAGAGCGCGTCGGCCGGCACCCAGTTCCACCCCTTGATGCCGGTGGGACGGCCGTCCACGGTCAGCCGGTACGGGAGCGCGCCCGCCGGCGCCCCGGGGTCACAAGTGAACCGCACGTCCCTGAACCCGATCCGGGTGTTGCGCCGGTCGCTGACCTCGCCTTTCGCGTCGCGCAGGATCGTGGTGAGCGTGTAGAGGTGGGGCTCGCCGTGCCCGTTGAGATGCCACCGGCGGGGATCGTCCACGGTGAGCGTGGTGGTGAGCGTCGTGCTGCCGCGGAGCGGAACGCCCGCCTCCGCCACGACCTCGCCTTGAGCCGTACGAAGGACCAGCTCGGCCCAGCCTTCTTGTTCTGCCGCATCCGTATCAAGCCGAACGACGACTTTCCCGACATCTCCCCCAATGCTGGCACGCGCCCACACGTCAACCAGCCGCAGCGCCTTGGTCGTCCGCAACCGCACCGGCTGCCACAACCCCTGATGCACGAGCCGCGGGCAGAAATCCCACCCGTACCCCATACGCCCCTTGTGGACGTTCACCTTGGCCGTGTATCCGACCTGCGGCTCACTGACCGGCGCCGGCTCGACGACGACCGCCAGCGCATGCTCCCCACCCAGCCGCCCGGTGACCTCGACGACGAGCGGCACGAACGTCCCCTCGTGCACCGCGACCCGCTCCCCATCGAGATGAACGGCCGCCGCGTAGTCGATGCCCTCGAACTCGAGAAAGGCCCGCTCCCCGGCCGCGAGTTCCGGCGCGACCAGCCGGGTCCGGTAAACCCAGGTCCGCTGCGAAACCCACTCGGACAGCCTGCTCTGCCGCCCGACGTACGGATCCGCCACCTCCCCGGCCTGAAGGAGATCGGCCAGCACGCTCCCCGGCACCTTCGCCGGCACCCAGCCCTCGTCGTGACCTTGGCGAGCATGCAACTGCGCCCGATGCAACTGCCAGTCATCCCCGAGAAACCCCCGAAGCTCCCAGCCCTGATCAAGAACACGTACGGAGGACATGGGCGCCTTTCGGATGTGGCAACGTTCCCACACGATGCTAGGCCCGCCCGCCCAGGAGGTCAACGCGATGCGCTCTCCAGCGCGACCGGCTTCTTGGCGATGCGTCGCTCTGGCTTGATGTGCTTAACTGGGGCAGAAATTTTCTATGGGTGCCTAGGGGTCTCCCCGAACACCACATCCTAAGGCCGCCCTTCCGGGGCGGCCTTAGCGCTATTGTGCCTGCGCGCGAATTTGCCACCTCGATGAGGCAGGTGGCTGCGAGGCTCCCGACAGCAGCAGTAACGCGTCCCCCGTCATGGTGATCTCGGGACTGGTCGTCAACGCAGCCTCGATCCCGATGCTGACTCGGGATTTCCTTGCGCTCAAGCGCCTGCACTTCCCGGGCAGGTTCGTAACCAAGCACGCCTTGGACCACATCCTGATTGAGGTCATGGGTAGTGAAATCCTGCAGATGACCCGCAGTGACTCGCGTAACAAGCGTCGGCAGGCGAACCGCTTTCGGTTAGGCGAATCTCAGAGTGGCGCACTCGATCTTCACGCAGAAGTGGAAGACGGGAGGCGATCCCTACCCCGCCCTGCGTGACGTCCCGCTGTTCGCCGGCAGTGACAATCACGCTGGGCTGCAAATCGCCGACTACCTCGCATCGACACTGCTGTTTCCCATGGCTGCCTCGGCGTACTGTCCACCGCTGCAGGGCAATCCGCACTCCTCAGGCCGGTACAACGACGTACGGAAGGAGTTCGGCTCAAGAGTCGAGGCCCTTCAGTATCGGTACAGGGACGAGTCCGGCTACTGGCGTGGAGGGGTTGTAGTCAGCGACCCCATAGGCAAGCGCACCGGGTCGCTGCTCTTCCGGCTCGGCGAAGGGTCCTCGTAGCAGCGAGCGGACGCCGTTGCCGTACGTGCGGTGATATGCCGTCGGGAACGGTGCTGAGTGGTGTCGAAGAACGCCGACGGCACCCTCACCATCACCATCGACCAGGCCAAGGATCCCGAGCCCCTGGAGGCCACGCTGGGGGGCATGGGCGTGAACGCCGGGTCGACTACATCCCCAGCGGGAAGCGTTGTTCGCCACAGCCGCGCAGCACGAGCTTCCTGTCCCGGCAGGAGGCGCAGCACCCGGCCGACGGCAGGCCGTTCCTGATCTGGCCGCCCACTGAGCCGGGGTTCCGCATCGATCCGGCCGCGGTCAAGCCGGGACAGACGGCGGTGCTGGAGTTCAGCGTCTCGGACGATGCCAAGGTGGCCGGTATCTGGGCGAACCTATCGAACGGCCCCGTCGCATCCTGCACCCTCGTGGACAGCGACGAGGCCCCGCTCGGCCCTCCCCAGGGCTGGGACAGATGAAGGATTGCGCTACCCGAGTTGACGGTTGCGGCGGACCTGCTTCTTCTCGTCGAGGACGGCGAGGGCGTCGGCGATGGGGCCGAGGTGGGTGAGCTTGTCCGGGTTGACGATCGAGCGGATGGTCTGGATGCGTCCGTCCTGGATGTCGAGCGTCCAGACGTTGAAGACGCGGCCGTCGCGGTCGCGGATGATCGCACCCGGCTGGCCGTTCACCTCGGTCGGCTCCAGCGCCGCGCCGATCTGGGCGAACGGCGGGATCATCACGGCCAGTACCTTGGCGACCTTCGTGTCGCCGAACAGCGGCATCGTGCTGCCGATCTTGCCGCCCCCGTCGTTGACCAGCTGCACGTCGGCGGCCAGCAGCTCCTGCAGCCCCGCGACGTCCCCCTCGCGCATCGCGTGGAAGAAGCGCCCGGCGAGCTGGTCGCGGGCCCGGCGGTCGGCCTCGAAGCGGGGCCGGCCCGCCTCCATGTGGCGGCGCGCCTGCACCGCGAGCTGGCGGCAGGCCGCCTCCGACCGGTCCACGGCGGCGGCGATGTCCCGGTAGCCGAAGGCGAACACCTCGCGGAGGACGAAGACCGCGCGTTCGAGCGGGCTGAGCCGTTCCAGCAGGATCAAGGCCGCCATCGACAACGAGTCGGACAGCTCCGCCGACCGCTCGGGGTCCTGGTAGGGGTCGGCCAGCAGTGGTTCGGGGAACCAGGGCCCGACATAAGCCTCACGCCGTACGCGGGCGGAGCGCAGCACGTCGATCGAGATCCGCGTCACCGTGGCCGACAGGAACGCCTTGGGCGACTCGGGCCGGGTCGCGGAGCTCTCGTAGCGCAGCCAGGCTTCTTGGACGGCGTCCTCGGCCTCGCTCACGCTGCCCAGGATGCGGTAGGAGATCGCGAAAAGCAGCGGCCTCAGTTCCTGGAACTCCTCGACGCGGGTCACGCCGACCATTGTTATCACCATTCCGGACAAAAGGAACATGTGGCTCAGCTCACATTGCCGGGATCTCACAGGTTCACGGCGCTGTCTCGTCTTGGAGGTTGCAACGGCTGACACCGGCAAACAAGGAGCACATCATGCAGAAGGTCTGGTTCGTCACCGGCTCGTCCCGCGGCCTGGGCCGCAACTTCGTACAGGCCGCCTTGGAGCGCGGCGACAAGGTCGCCGCCACCGCCCGCAGCACCGAGAGCCTGAAGGCGCTGGTCGACACCTACGGCGACGCCGTCCTCCCCTTGGATATGGACGTCACCGACAGGGCCGGCGTCTTCGACGCCGTGCAGCGTTCCCACGAGCACTTCGGCCGCCTCGACGTCATCGTCAACAACGCCGGGTACGCCCAGATCGGCGCCGTCGAAGAGCTCACCGAGCAGGAACTGCGCGACCAGATGGAGACCAACCTGTTCGGCGCGGTGTGGGTGGCGCAGGCCGCGCTGCCGTACCTGCGGGCGCAGCGCTCCGGCCACATCATCCAGCTGTCCTCCGCCGCGGGGGTCATCGCCATGCCGCTCGGGGGCGCGTACCACGCCTCCAAGTGGGCCCTCGAAGGTCTGAACGAGGCGCTCGCCGGCGAGGTCGCCGAGTTCGGCGTCAAGCTGACCATCATCGAGCCCGCCGGGTTCGCGACCCGGAACGGCAACAACCCCGACCCGCTCGCCAACGGCCACATGGCCAAGCCCGACCCCGCCTACGACGGGCTCCGGCAGCGGCTCGGGGCGATGGCGGGCAAGATGCCCGCGGGCGACCCGGCCGCCGCGGCGCAGGCCCTGCTCAAGCTCGTGGACTCCGACAACCCGCCGGTGCGGGTGCTGTTCGGGAAGGGGTTCCAGCCGGTGATCGAGCAGGCGTACGCCGCCCGCCTCAAGACCTGGTCCGACTGGCAGGACCTGTCCATCGAGGCCCACGGGGATCACTGACGTCGATGATCGCCGACCCGCCGCCCGGGACGATCCGGGCGGCCGGCGTCCACTTGAAGATCCACATCGTAGAGTGCGCACATGGCCAAGCCACCCCCGGCCCCGTTGAGCGGCGCCGGAGCACGCCGTGTGGCCGCGTACATCACGTTCATCCGGCGGCAGCGGCAACGAGGCCGGCGCGGCCATCACCGGCATCGGCGCCCGCAAGGCGGGCCAGTTCCTCCTGACCGGCCTGAACATGAAGACGGCGCCGTGGACGCACGCCAATGCGCGCGTGGCGACCCTGCGCGCGATGCGTGCGCCGTTCACCGGCTGCGCCGAATCGAACGTGGTCAGGGCGGGGTGGAGCGGGGTGAACGTCCCCGCGCAGAGCGGCGAGCCGACCTGCCCGTAAGACCGCCGGCGATCCTTGTCCGGCGGGGAGCGGCCGCCGGGCAAGGTTTCCCGTGACCTATCTGAACGCCTTTGGAGCTGCGTCATGGTGCTCTCGACGCGGCTCTTGTCGCCGACGACCACGTAGGTCTCGTAGTTGACCTCGTCCCCCTTGCCCATGGCGCCGCTGGGGCTCGTCACCTGGATGGTGTTCTCGGCGAAGTGGCCGTTGTAGTCCGAGGGCGGGCGCGACATCGTGTAGTAGTACGCCTCGTCGCCCTGGACGTCGGGCTTGACGTACATGCCGAGGCAGTAGTCCCCGTCAGCTGTGCAGCGGACCATGGGGTCCTTGCTCGTGTGCGACTCCGCCGGCTGCGCCGACAACTGCCGCAGCTGGGGGCTGTAGGAGTAGACCTTGGTGAAGTCCGGCTGCAGGTAGGCGACGAAGGCGCTGCTGAAGTGGTCGTACGGCTCGTCCTCCGAGGTGATCGTGGCGGCGGCGCGGAAGACGTTCTCCAGCCCCCTCGCGTCGTGGTCGGGAGCCATCTCGATTGTGGTCCTCAGCCAGTACGGCGACAGGCCCATCGTGTACGGCACACGCGCCGGCTGGCGGTCGGCGGGGCGGCAGCCGCCCCAGCCCGGCTGCGTGTCCGTCAAGGTCATGAACATCGCCGGCCGCTGCTCCGTACGGATGGAGCTGCCCGACTTGGCCATGGTGTAGAGCGCGCTCGTGCTGGGCCCGTGATAGGGCGGCGCTTTGCGGTCGTCGTCCCTGCGGGCGCCGGCCTGCGTGGGGTTGTAGCACTCGCTCGCCTCCTGGCCATCCTTCCAGGCGTGGAAGGCGTACTGGAAGGCCGCGCCGTGGCCGCCGCTGGAGATGAACTCCTTCTCGTTCACCTTGACCGACGCGATCGCGCCGGCCAGCGCCGTCGAGGTCGTGACCGACAGCGTGTTGCGCCCGTCGACCAGCGCGGACACCGTCACGTCCGGAAAAGTCCGGTCGTAGTTGTCCTTCGAGGCGCACTCGGTCTTGTACGTGAGCACGAAGTCGTCATAGGCCGGACTGCCGGGTTCCGGCGGCACACACGTTTCCGGCACGGCCGTCGCCGCCGCCGGTAAGGCCACCGGAGTGGCCACGGGAACAGCCACTGCGGCCAGGCCCAGGACCGCCGCCAGCGCGGCCCTTCGTCGGTTGGATGTCATGATCGGATCGAACCAGGTACGGGGACCGCGGCGGCCTCTGTTCATGAAAGCCGGAAATGTTGGCCGCGCCAACACCTGCGCTGGTCCGACGTGGATCGTCAGGGTAGTCAGATGACCATCCGAGGGTCGGAGGAAGTGGACGCTTGTTAGCAAGATCCCAGAATCGTCCTGAGAAACACGAAGACCCGCTCCCAGGAATCCCTGGCCCGTATGGCAGGGAGCCTTCACCGCAAGAACAGGGCGCTTCGGGATCAAGCCTGATCTACAGGGACTGGTCCCAGGGGGGCGGGAGGGGCGCCGGGTTGGAAGGTGCGCTTGAAGTCGGGGCATTCCACGAGCGGCTCGTGCGTACAGGTCGAGGCATGGCGGAGGCCGTCGCGCATGCGGACCAGGCGGGCGATGTCTTCCTCCAGTTCCTCGGCCTTGCCGATCATGCGGGTGCGTAGCTCCAGGTCGCCGGGGGTTGCCCGCAGGAATCTGGCGATCTCGGCGATGGTGAACCCGGCGCCGCGTGCGCAGGTGATGAAGGCGAGGTGATCGAGGACCTCGGAGTGGTAGGTCCGGCGCAACCCGTTGCGGCCCGCCGGGGCGACGAGGCCCCGCTTCTCGTAGAACCGCAGCGCCGACGCCGCCAGCCCGGAGCGCTCGGCCACCTCTGCGATGTCCAGCAGTTGCTCGCCCACCATGCCTCCTTGACTTGAACCGCGCTTCAACTAGCAGGCTAGCCGCCATGCAGATCCATCACCTCAACTGCGGGTCCGTACGGCAGATCGAAGCCACCTACCCGGGCCCGGCCCCCGCGCACGCAGTCAACCACTGCCTGCTGGTCGAGACCGACTCCGAAGGACTGGTCCTCATCGAGACCGGTCTCGGCCTGGACGATGTACGCGACCCCAGCCATACCCTCGGCGCCGACTGGGTCGAGATGGCCCAGCCCCTGCTGGACGAGCAGGAAACCGCCATACGCCAGATCGCCCGGCTGGGGTATGACCCCGGCGACGTACGCCACATCATCGTGACGCACCTCGATGTGGACCACTGCGGTGGCCTGCCCGACTTCCCCACCGCCCAGGTTCACGTTCTGGCGGCCGAGCTTGAAGCCGCGACCAGTCAGGCGCCCAGCTTCCGCTACCGCCCGGCCCACTGGGCACACCACCCGAACTGGGTGACCTATCCCACCGGCCCCGGCGAGGACTGGTTCGGCTTCGCCTCCCTGCAGCCCCAGGGCCTTCCGCCGCAGATCCGCCTGATCCCGCTCGGCGGCCACACCGCCGGCCACGCCGGAGTGGCGGTCCAGGACGGCGACCGCTGGCTCCTGCACTGCGGTGACGCCTACTACTACCACCGGGAACTCGGTGACACCCCCCAGCCTCACCCGCTCCTGGATCTAGTGCAAACCAGCTCAGAAGTTCACCACGATCTCAGGCTCGGCACTCAGGCTCGGCTACGCGAACTCCTCCGCCGCCACGGCGACCAGGTGTCGATCTTCAGCGCCCACGACCCCTGGGAGCTCCATCACTACCGTCATCCCGGGCAACCCTCGGTGCTGCAGTAGGTTCACAGGATCATGCGGCAACCGGATCTGTCGCGCGAGACGGAGCGCCACCACCGGAGCGACGCGTGATCACGCGGCCTGATCCTTGCCGCTGGGCATCGGGACTGCGGCGCGCGGTCGACTGCGCTTCCCCGTGTGCAGGGCTGGCACTCCTGGCTGGTCCGCATCTGGGACGGGCTCACGTTCGGCGTGCACCGGCGGCAGATCCGCGTCGCCGAGCAGACCGGCAACGCCGAGGCCCTGACCACGTGGATGGACCGGAAGCAGCAGGCCATGAGGGAGCATCGCGCGCGCCTCATGGAGTTGCCGTTGATGCTTATGGGCCTGCTGAAGGTGGTTGTGGTCGTGCTGCTCGCGATGGCCGTCCTCATCCCGCTCATCGCCGCGCTGGTGTGGGCGACCGGCGGCGACGGCATCGAGGTGTTCCGGTGGTGCCGGGACACGCTGCGCTGGATCTTCGACGCCATCGCGTTCGTCTGGCCGTGGTTCGTCGTCAGCCTGCCCGTCCTGTTCGTCGTCGCGGGCTGGCGCGAGGGCCGGCGCCGGGGCAAGCCGCCGTTGCTGTACGACGCTGCTGTACGGCCAAGAAAAAGGCCCTCCGGGATCATCCCGAAGGGCCTTCTACCTGAAGCGCGGCCGAGAGGACTCGAACCCCTAACCTTCTGATCCGTAGCCAGTTCGCGATCGTCCACAAGAGGTTACCGGGAACACAAACGCCTGCTCAGCGCCACCTACGACTTGATCGGCTCCCACGGTCGTCCATCATCGTCCAGGGGCGTTGTTAGCAACAGCGTTAGCAAGATCCCCTATCGACTCGTTAGGCGTGCTCTCGTAGAGAAGGCATTGAAGGCGTATCTCAGCCTGGTGTGCTCGAAAATTCGGGTGATCTCCGAATCAGATCCGCGCGCCTGGGCCGACGCCGCGATCGGGCTCGTGACCTGGTCCTATACCTATGGGCCACTGGTATCACCTTTTCGCTGCATTCTGAATCTCAGCGAACGCCGACGGAACGGTCCTCATCGGGGTGTCGGCCCCCCGGCACTTGACTCTGTCAGCGTTCACATCGGGACAGAGGCACATAATTTGTCGTTCCCCAGCTCTATAGTGAAGCCTGGGTGATTATTGGATCAGCTACTAGCTCAAGTGTCGATCGGAGTGTCCGAGGGATGCTAGACCCAACGACGATGGCGATCATTACCGGCGCAGCCGGCAATCTGGTTGCCTACATGCTCAATGGCCAGGTAGACGCCGTCCGTTCCCGAATCAAGCGCATCTTCCGGGGAGGAACCGAAGAGGAGCGATCAAGATCCCTGCGTGCCGCAGAGGAGGACTCGGCCGCTCTTGCTCGACGAGCAGCTTCTGAGACCGATGTAAGAGCTCGGTGGGGTGTGCACCTCGCTGCATACCTGGCCGAGCACCCTGAGGTCTTGCCCGACCTCGAGGACATCGCTCAGTCCGCGCCCACGGCGGTGGAGGGGATGATCGTCGGCGAGCAGCACAATCACGGTTCAGGAACCTTCATTGGCCGGGACAACTACGGTGGCATAACAACGCCCAGGGAATCCTAACGATGGTCGTACCGTCAGAGGGAAATCCATCACGCATCGAACAACATAACCACGGCTCTGGGACTTTCATCGGTCGAAATAACTACGGCACTATCAACGCCATCGATCCGGCAACGCATGCAATACTTGAAAAGCTGTCTAAACAGGCACCAGCTCTTGCACGGCTCCTACGGAAAGCTCTGCGGGATGGCGTGGTATCGCCCGATGTTGTCAACGCTCTCGAGTACGCCGCCCGCAACATCAATGAGGATGTGGCACATGCCCTCCTGATTGCCGGTAGGAATATAAACGAAGATGTTGCATACTCCCTGCGTGTCGCAGGTGAACATATAAATGGGGATGTCGCCAGAACACTTCTGGATGCCGGCAGAGAAATCAGTGGGGCCCACGAAGTGGTCGCCCGAATGGAGCGAGCACTAGTTGATTTTGCAAGCGTCACCGAGACTCTGAGGAACCTGACTGGATCGCATGGTCGAAACAGCCTGATAGATCGACTGAACAAAGCGGTCGACAGTATAAGAATTCACGCGGATCGAGTTGAAGGAGTCGTTACTCCACCACCGGCACAGATAGTTGTCAACTGGAAGCCCACCTTCTACGCCTTCGCAATCGGATTTCTGGCCGGCATGGCTTTGCTTGCTTACTTGATACAGCGCTAGCCATGTCTAAAGAGAGCCGAATGCGCTAGCGCATGGGAGCCAGTCCGCTGCGGCCAGGGGTTATTGGGCGCATTCACATAGTCACTCAACCCCAAGGCAGATAATCACCGCGTCTTCGACTATGGCGTGATGGCTCCCACGGAGGATCGGCTGCGATCTCGAACGGACTGCTGCATGCCTTCGTCAAGAAGGCAAAATTTGGATCACCCAGTTGAGATCCTTCCGGCAATATCACAACCTTCGCCTGCACCGGGCCGCCAATTCCGGGCAATCGGGGCGCATGCGGGCGAAACACCGCTAAACGCTGTAGACGTCTTCTGGCCGTCAAGGGC
This sequence comes from Nonomuraea sp. NPDC004580, assembly GCF_040609855.1. Taxonomy (NCBI): domain Bacteria; kingdom Bacillati; phylum Actinomycetota; class Actinomycetes; order Streptosporangiales; family Streptosporangiaceae; genus Nonomuraea; species Nonomuraea sp. NPDC004580. The sequence goes on from NZ_JBEXLH010000010.1 coordinate 121,614, forward strand.
CTGGGCGAAGTAGGTTGGGGTTGTCCCGGCCTCCAGGGACGCGCACGATGATGACGTGGCAGGGCGTGGTCTCGCCGGGCCGTTGGACGGTTTCGATCCAGATGCTGTCGAACAGGTTGATGGCGCCTTCGGCGGCGACGGTCTTGTCTAGGGCGAGAAGTATGGCAAACGCGGCGCTGGTGTTCTGGTATTCGGCTGCTTGGGCCACGTAGGTGCGAAGCCCGGTTTCACTCGCGTCGTCTTCCTCGATCTTGCACTCGACGTTGAACTGCGCGGTGTTGAAGGTGAACAGGATGTCAGCGCGGCCGCCGGCTTTGTCGATGACTTCAGAGTGCACCTGCCTGAACAGTGCGGAGAAGGTGAGGACCTCCCGGTAATGCTGGTGGAAGAGCGCTTCGTCGACCTTCTGCTTCTTGCCGTCTTTGTCACGCAACCGCAAGAACTCGGTGTAGCCACCGCCCATCTTCCGGCCGATGTCGTAGCACAGGTATGTGTAGCGGACGGTGGCGTCCAGCAGGCTCTGGAACGGCTCGGCGATTCCGGGTATCCAGTCCCGGGAGGTCTGGAGCCGGGTGATCAGGCCGTTCATCAACCGCACGTACTTGGGATCGGCGATTGAGGAGGCGAAATCATCGCTGTCACGCAGCGCGAGTTCTAGCTTGTCCAGGACATCGTCAGGGGTCTGGTTGGCGAGGATCGGGAAGTAGTCGGGAAGCTGGCGCGCGAGTTGCCGCCAGCGGCGTTCTTTTCCCCGATCGGCCGGAGGAAGGGCGGGGTCGCTTCCGCTGAGGGCGGTCGACCGGGCGGACAAGGCGGCGTAAAGGCGCTGAGCGGCCGGGTCGTCGCGTAGGTCCTCTTCGTGGGTGAGGGCGTATTCGAGAGTTCGTCTGCGGTTCTCCTGCTGCAGAAAGGTGTCCTCAATGACGGGAGCCACGAGGGTCTCCACGACGGGCATGGCCGGGGTGTCGGTAAGGACGAGCACGGTGTGGTGGGCTGTGTAGGCGGCCAGCAGGGCGGTGAGAATGTCGTGCCCGTCGCCATACCAGGGGTCGTCGTGGCCGATATGCCGGGCCGCCTGGTCCAGAAGCGTTGTCAGCTGGGCCCAGGCGGTGATGTCGTCTTGGCGGCCGCTGGCCCAGGACGGGGTCGTGGTGCGCATTCGCCACGAACGGTATCGCTGTAGGTTCTGCCGCAGTGTGTCTGCCGCGGCGGCGACCCGCTGCGGGCCGTCCGGGGCGGACAAGCCCAGCAGGCCGTCGATGCCCGCCTGGTAGATTTGGGCGTCGATGCGGTCGGGGTCGACCGCTGTGAGTTCGGTGAACCTCTGTCGACAGTCGCGGAGCTGGTCGGCCATCGTGGCATAGTCGTGCTGCTGCAGCGCGGTCCGGATATCGGCCAGCGCGAGCTCAAAGGCCGCGTCACGGAAGAGGTGGTCGAAGGGCAGGCACCGCTCAAGGGCCTCGTACAGGCCGGCCGCGGGGTGGTGGGCGTCCAGGACGCCCAGCAACCGGGGCAGGCGGGCAGCGAACTCGACCGGCAGCATGGCAGGGTCTTCGGTGACCTCGTCCATGGCACCCAGTAGCCGGGCGGGGCTGATCGTCTGTGACAGCGCCAGTTGGACGAGGAAGTCTGCGGCCTCAGCCCCGATAAGAGCGGCGGCGGGGTCGTCGCCAGCGTCCCGGGCGTCTGTGAGGCGGCGTAGAAGGATCTTTGCCAGCCGGACGCCCAGGGCACGCGCCAGAGCAGGGCGATGGGTGAGGGCGTCGACAGCGCCTGCGAAGGCCGCGTGCTGGGGCGTGGTCGCCAGGGCCGTGAGGAGGAGGTCGTGGAGTTCCCCCTCATCTCCCGGCTCGTGCTCCGGCTGGTGGGCGAGCGCCAGGACAAGGTGGTCGAGGAAGGGCCCGTTGGTGAAGTAGTCTGCCGCGGCCAAGACCTCGTCCTTGCCGCCGAGGTCGGTCAGTGTCGGCCCGTTGCGGCGGGCATCGGCCGAGATGCTGCGTGCCCACACGGTGATGCGCTGATCCATGGGGTGCACGCTGTCCCTCCCTCCCGTCCTGCCCCGCCGGTCCTGGTGGCGTTGTCTCCCTAGAACAGTTCGCGACCGTCGATCCCCGTCACGATACGGTCCCTGGGGAAGATGTCCCAGACGGCGCTCTCAATCGAAGTGATGATCAATTGCATGCCGGGAATGTCGTTGCCGGTGTCGTAAAGCGTCTGAATGACCTGATGGGCTGTTTCCGGGACGACTTCATCGGCAGTGGGGGCGTCGATGAGCAGGAGTCCGGGGTGGGAAGCGATGCCCCGGCGGCGTCCGACACGGATCATTCCGACGACGGCCGCGATCCTCATCCGAAGCCGGTCGACGGGGCTGAAGGACGCATAAGGGTGCTTGGCGCCGGATTTGATTGCGTTGAGGTGGCCAGCCAGGTTGAGGTTGACGCTACCGAGGTTGGTCACGCCCAACGCTGCGGCGATTCCGAGGATTTCACCGTTGAGTTCGGTGAAGAGAGCCCGGCTGTGGGTCTCGACGACCTCTTTGACGACCTCGGTGGCTACGGCCAGGACCCGCTCGTCAGTGAGCGGCTGTTGCCCCGCCGGCCGGGTCGGCTGGGCGGGCTCGGACAAGATCGCGGCCAGTGCGGGAAGTGCACCGGTGGTCTCGCCTGCCGCCAGCATCAACGCGCCCTGCAGTTGAAACACCTCATTCTTGGCATGTTCCACCAGGGTGAACACCTCATTGGACTGCGCCGCGGTCAGGGCCGCGGTTGCCTCCGCATAGGCCGTGCGAGCACACTTCAGCGTGTGGGCGGCCTGATCCGCCGCCGCTTTGGAGCGGCTCTCGGCAGCCTGCGAGGCGGCCAGACGATCATCGATGCGGGTGAGAGCCGCTTGCGCCGCCTCCGGATCATCTGGTTCGTCCGGCAACGGGTTGGCGCAGACGGAGCATCGGTGGTCGGTGTCCTCGATGGCCCGGCGGGCGTCATCTATGTCGTGATCGCAGCGCGGGCATGCCTCGGGATCCAGGGCACCCAGGAGCAGTCGCGCGGCGCTGCTCTGGCGGGCGCGCCGGGCTGCCCGCTGGTCGGCCAGCCTGTTCTTGCGGGCGGCCTCGAGCTGGCCAGCCGCGATCTGATAAGCGTCCTGGCAGGCGACGACCTTGGTCGCCGCGCGTTCTACGGTCTGCAGCAACGCGGTGATGTCCGGCTGTGCGTTGCGCAGGTCGCGCAGCCGCTGCTGGGCGTCGGCCAGCGCAGCGCGCAGCGGCTCGGTTTTCTGCTCCCGAGCCCGGGCATCTTCGTGGGCGCGTCGCGCGACCCTGCTCTCCTCCTGCAGTTCCGCTTTGCGTGCGGTTACAAGGCGCGTCAGCTCTGAGGCGTAGGGGACGTCGAGGAACAGTTGCATGAGCCGCACTGGCAGCTGGCCGACCGTCGTGGGCCCCAGAAGGATCGTGTCGTTGGCCGAGTTCAGCGCCAGCGCGTAGAAGAAGCTTGGCCAACCATGCACATCCTCGGTGCTGTCCCGCTGCCCATCCTCACCCTTGGGCGCGCCGGGTTCAGCCCTCCACACCGAGATCGGGCGCAGGCCGAGCCTGTCCATCATGAAACGGCTGATCAGCGCCTCGACCTCTGGTGGTTCGGCCTCCGACACCACACGCACACCGGGCCCCTCCTCACTGCGGCCCTCAAGGGTTAGTAGAGCGGGCAAACTGTTGGCGCTCAGAAGACGCGCGTGTGGGCGGCCAGGTCGTTCGAAAGTTAGCCGGATCGACCCCGCCACCCCGCCGACCTCTACGTCGGCGCGCACGTAGTGGAACCAGCCGACCGTCTCGGGCCGACGGAACCCCGGAAATCCCTCGCCGCGCAACGCGAAGCTCAACGCCCACAGAACGCTCGACTTCCCCGCGGAGTTGATCTCGCTGGCAATCACCCACGGCCCCGGCCCCAGTGGAATGTCCAGGGTGAACGGGCCGTCCTTGGCGGCGGTCCCGGTGTGCTTGACCCCTTCGCAGTACAGGCGGTGCACCACCAGTTCACGGCGGGCCGGCAGCGGGGGCGTCAGATCGAGGCCGTGTGCGGCGAGGATCGCAGTTACCTCCTCGAGATCGGCGTTGCCTAGCCTCGTGGTAATGCGCCGGTGCAGCTCGCTCTCCGACGGAACAGACAGGTCCTCACTCATGGACGGCCCCCTGCAAGGTCGCTTCGCGCAGTGCGCTGAGCCGCTCCCGCGCCCGGTCAGCGATCGATGGAATGATTTCTCCCAGCGGCGTCTCGGCGTAGTCACGCTGTAGGTACTGGCGGTTGCGCAGCGCGAGCGCCGTATGACCGGTCGCCTCAGCCAAGGCGCGCACCAACAGTGCTCGTTCGGTATACCAGGCCAGTTCGGGGAATTGGGCAGTGGCCTGATCGGCGATTTGGCGGCCCTTGCTGGTCAGGTAGTAGCTGTCCTGGATGACGCGGGTCTGGCTCCGGCGCTGCCGGACGACCACTAGGCGCGGGGCGGCCAGCACGCTCAATGCCTGATCAAGATATTCGAACGCTCCAAACAGATATCGCAGCATCGGGATTGCGCACACTTCGGGTTCGTCCGAATCTAGGATCTTACCCGCCAAGTCCAACAGGATCATCTCGCCGCTGCGCTCGTAGTCGTTCAACAGCTCATCAGCGAGGTAGTCGGGGTTTCTCAACCAGAAGTCGAGTTTCTGCAGGCGGCTCTCTGCATGCACGACGGCCACCGCGTTCGCCGGGACATCAGGCCCAACCGGAGTGCCAACAGGGTCGGCCACGGCCGCGATGAGCAGCAGCAGTCGGATTGCGTCAGAAAATCGATCGCCCTCAGAATCTGCAGACACTCACACAAAGTAGCCACGACGCGGGCAGCGATCAACCGGTTGCAGGGAACTCGAAGTGAAAGGTGTACATTGGCAACCGACATCTTCGCCGAGTCGGTCGGCGAGAGGGAAGAGGGCACGTGTTACCAGGGGTGTTAGCAAGATCGCAAGGTTGTCCCGGCAAATGCGAAGGCCCGCTCCCCAGGAACCCCTGGTAGCGGGCCTTGCTGCTGTGCGAGGCCGAGAGGACTCGCACCCCTAACCTTCTGATCCGTAGTACGAGGCAAAGCGCATGTCGATCAGTTCTCGGGCAGCGCGAGCAGCAGGTTCAGGTGATCGCCGTGCGGCCTTGTGAGTCGGCGTTGCTGTACAGGTTGCTGTACAGCACAGCTCATCCCTCGGCGTCATCAGCAGGAGGGTTGGCCTGCTGCACGTAGGTGCCCTTCCCATGAACGCTCCGGATGAGGCCACGCTCGCGCAGCTCCTTCACCTGCGGTGAGCGGTCATCCTGGCTACACCGTGCTGCTTCGCGAGGTCAAGTTCCGAGGAAAGACGCTGCCCTGGCTTGAGTTCGCCTCGATCTCGATTCGACAGCGCGTGCGCCTGAGCGATACCGCCTCCAGGAGTTCGCGTGTGCTTGCATCACTGTCTATCGCCCACAGCGGCGCTTAGCTGATTCACAGGATCACGCGGTTCGACATACCTGTGCACGCCTTCGCCGGCCCTTGAGGCCACACGGCAGTTCGTTGCTGATGGTTCCGGCTCATCCTCGGTGACCCTCGATAGAGGGAGTCCCAACGAACAAGCAGCACCCCGCAAACCGGTGGCAAAGATCGACGAAGTCGATCTGCGGCAGCGATCGCCCCAGCCGCCGGGGTGGGGACCGAAGTGAGCGATCGTCACGACCTCAGCGAACAAATATTGCTTTGTCCGCTATAGGGCGCTATGCACCTTTTGTAGAGGAAAGGTGCTCTATCAAACGTTTGCGAGGACCGGCTCTTAGCCACAAGCGCAGCCGGTGATGGAAGAGCCGTTATCATTGCTCATGTCATTGTGGACACAGGGAAGCTGCGCTAGGGGGTTGAAATAGTGGACCCCGCTACGGAGAGCGCTATAGCAGAGGCTGCAGATATCGCTTGGCACCACTTGGGAAGGTCGAGTGGTGATATAGATCTGCCAGATCTGATTGACCATGCTGATATAGCCATGAGCTGGGAGTCCCACAGGGAAAATGTCGTCCGCAGCATTATTTCCGGAGACTGTTCTCCAGCACATGTGGAGATCGTAGACCTCCCGAAAGACCGACTAAACGTGCGCCCACTCGCACGGCTTGATACGACACACCGGCTGATATATGACACGGCGGTATTTGCAGCAGCTAATGCCATTGAGACAGCTGTTCCTAGAGGGGTATATAGCTATAGATGGTGGAAGCGACAGCAACGACTCCTTGGGCCGGGAGGAATGTGGCTTCGGATGCAGCGAGCAGGCCGAACCCTGCACGAAAAGCATCCGTCGCTATTGCTAGCACGCACCGACATCACCGCTTACTATGAGCACATCGATATCGACATACTCTTCACTGACCTGATGGGCCTAGCCATTCCCTCGTGGTCGCAAGACACGTTGGAAAACTTTCTACGCGCCTTCAATGGACTTAGTCATGCATGGGGAATCCCGCAAGGGTCGGACGCTTCCGGTTTGCTGGCAAACCTATATTTGATGCCATTAGATCTGGAAATCGCTCGACTTGGGCATCGGCATTTTAGATATTCCGACGACATTTATATTTTCGGAGATGATTGGATCACCCTTCGTGAAGTGTTGCTCAAGGCGAACCGCCTACTTCGCTATCGACACCTAAATCTATCCGGACCAAAAACAAAGATCATGGCTGGACGTGAGATCCAGGCTCATTTTGAGGATAAGGAAAAGGATGCGATAAGCTACGGAATCGACATCGCCGCCCCTTGGGCTCCTGATGCGTTGCGAAGCTTCTTCGACAGAATCAGCAAGGAAGACCCTCCGAATCCTCGTGATCTAAGGTTCGCCTTCACTCAACTCCTCCGCATCGAGGATGCTCGAGCTGTCGATTGGCTGCTCGCGAATATGGGGGAAATCCCTCATGTTGCCCGCGAGGCGCTGCTGTATCTTAGTCACTTTCATATGCGTCGACCAGAACTAGGGGATGCGGTCGTCGACCTTCTCACTAATAGTAAGTTAACTATATATCCGTATGCAGAGCAGCATCTGCTGATCTACATGATCAGAAATCGCGTGCAAGGTAAGAGGGCTATCGATGCCGCTTGGCGCTTATTGCTGGACAAGAATAAGGAAAGCTTTGTGCGTGAGTTTGCTGCACGCTATCTGGGCCTGAATTCCTCATCTGGCGAAGCAGCTGGTCTTCGTCAGGAGTTCCAGAGTGAGGCGCATCCTCGCGTCCGTCGAGCCATGCTCATTGCCTGCTACGAGTCACGCCAGTGCTCAGAATCGTGGCTGCGAGTCGTATCGAATTCCGATCCCACGATCCGCTTTACTGCAGACTATCTCCGTAGCAATCCAGGGGAGATTCCCTTCCCTGTAGTGAAAAGGAGGTATGACAATGGGGCTTGACGTGAAGCCATATTTAGCCGAGCTGGACAATCTATATGAGGATGCAAGCTACTCGGCTCAATCTTATTTTGAGGCAGCGAAGTCAGCCGAGTTTTGGGGTAAAGCGATCGTTTTCCTTCCAGCTCTGCTTAGTGCGGTTAGCGCGCTCATAGTGGCTTTAGGCGGCCCGAAGCAATGGGCAGCGTTAGGAGCAATTTCGGGCGCTGTTGCGGCCACGGCAGCGTTTCTAGGGTCCGAGAAAAGGGCCAATTCTCACAAAGAGACAGGGAGGCAGTTCACTAAGCTCAGACATGAGGTCAGACTCGAACGAGCCCTCGCCCACAAACGCCCCGACGAGGGGGACTTGGAGGAGCGGGTTCGCGCACTACGCGAAAAGTACAGCACAATTGTCTCGACTGGTGAACTCGTCGGTAACCGATTCTTCCATCGTGCGCAAATGCGTATAAAGCAGGGCGTACTGTCCTACGAGCAGTCGAAGCAAGCGGGGGTGACGAAGTAGCGGAGTTTGGCTTCATACTCATCGTCATCATCAGCACTACGGGTGGCCTGCGTTCGAGGGTGCGGCGGGGTGGCCGGGCGGGACCGGCCCGGAGAGGCCGCACGCCCGCCCGGACCGCCCAGCCGCCCGCCGCCCATCGGGCGGCGGCTTGATGACGTGGAGAGAAGTTGCTTTCTGGTCCGACCGTAGTTGTGGCTGCTGGGGCTTGCGCTACTGCTTGTAGGGCTGGGTTTCGGTCCAGATACGGTTGAAGCTGGTGTGGTAGGTGCTTGCCGGTCCCTGCTCCTTCCCGTGGCTGAGGTGCAGAACGGGGGCGATGGCTGCAGGGGTGCCGTAGGCGTGCGTATTGATCAGGAATTGGATGTCTGCGCGGTAGAGGGAGTTGTAGAGGACGGTGCGGTGGAGTCGGAGCTCGACTCCCGGCACGGCGAGTAGGGGGCGGCACAGCGCCAAGGTGTTCCTCACGCGGGCTGCCATCACCTCGGCGCCGATGCCTTCGTCTTCTCCCCTTGCGGCGACCTCCGGGCCTTCAGGGTCACCGAGAAGGAGACGAACTTGGACGCCGGCCTTCGCCTTCTGGGTGAGGATGCGGTGGATGGCGGGGTCTTCGGCGAGGAACAGGGCACTGTAGGCGAGGATGTCGATCTCGTTCACGGCGCTGTTGAAGTGGGTGCGCCAGACGGTCTGGGGAATGGCCCAGCGGTGGGGGTAGATCGCGTGGATGCCGTTGGCGAGAGGCTGACACCTCGGGGCGCTGGCTTCTGGCCATAGGTCAGCCTCGTCGATGTTGAGGAGGTCGGCGATGGCCCAGCGGTGGCGGGGGTAGGGGGTGCGGCCGTTAAGCCATCTGCTGACGGTTTTGGGGTCTACGGCCAGGGCTGCGGCTACGTCGGTGGTGGTGAGGCGGGCTGCGGCCAGTGCGTAGCGGAGGTTGTTGTTCATGACCGGCCTGCTCCTCTCGCAGTACGACCCTGTGCTGCGACGTTAGCATCAGACGTCCCTAGACGTCCCCTAGTTGCGGTGTTCCTGCCCTGGGGTGCGGAGCCAAGCTCGACGCACGGAACCGCAACGGACATCAGGGAGGGCAAGGGTGCGTAAGAGTCAGAGCATCGAGGAGCAGCAGCGGGCGTACGCGGAACGACTGTTGCTTGCGCTGGGAGAGCAGCTCGATGAGCGGGGCGTCACGCGGGTGTTCGTCGTCACGCAGGAGGGGCGGCCGGCGCTGGATGTGACCGACGGCGGGGGGCGGGTGCGGCGGGTGTTCGTGCATCTGCCGTTCTGCTGGTTCTACTGGGGGGATCAGCAGGACGAGCGGGTGTCGTTCCTGCAGATGGCCACGGCGGTGGATCGGATCGAGGAGGCCGCTCAGGCGGGGTGGGCGGAGGGTGAGCAGGGGGACCTGCGCGTTGAGCTGAGCAAGCTGCTCGATGCTTACCGCGGCTGAGTCGATGACTTCGAGGGGGTGGCTGACCGGGGGGCGGGTTTACGTTCAGATCGCTGATCGGGTGCGGGAGCGGATCCGGTCGGGTGAGTTCGCCCCTGGTCAGGCGCTGCCCTCTGAGGCGGAGCTGTGCCGGGAGTTCGGGGTGGCGCGGAACACGGTACGGCGGGGGCTGGCGGTCCTGGAGGAGGAGGGGTTGCTGGTCACTGTTCCGTCCAAGGGGCGCAGGGTGGCTGCGGAGGGCACGCCGACCGCCTACCGGTATGAGGTGATCGCGGCGTGGTTGCGGGAGGCGATCAAGGCGGGGGACCTTCCTCCGGGTGCTCAGGTGCCGAGTGAGGCCGTGTTGCGGCGGCGGTTCACGGCGTCGCGGACCACCGTACGGCAGGCTCTCGGCGTGCTGGAGCGGGAGGGGCTGGTGGCGGCGGCGCATGGGCGGGGGCGGTTCGTCCTGATATGGGACAGGGAGACGTCTCAGGACGTCTAGCCTTCTCGCGGTGATTCGGGCCGTATGTGGTGCCTATCGTGGGCCGCGTGGGACATAGCGAATGGGCATACGGCCTGGCCAAGGACCTGTTGGAGACGACGCTGCCTCGGCGGTGGGCGCACACCCAAGGCGTTGCCGAGCAGGCTGAGTCGCTGGCCGGGGTTCTCGGGGCGGAGACCGATACGTTGATCGCGGCTTGTCTGCTGCATGACATCGGCTACGCCCCGGACCTCGTCAGCACCGGCATGCATCAGCTCGACGGTGCCCGGTACCTGCGGGACGTGGTCAAGGCGGATGAGCAGCTGTGCCGGCTGGTGGCGTATCACTCGTGTGCGGACAATGAGGCTCGGCAGCGGGATCTGCTGGATGTGCTGGTGAAGGAGTTCGAGCAGGAGCGGGCGGATCTGGCGCGGGCGTTGACGTACTGCGACATGACGACCGGGCCGGATGGCCGGCACCTGGACGTGCTCGATCGGCTGGCGGAGATCCATTCGCGGTACGGGCCGGAGCATGTGGTGAGCCGGTCGATCACGGATGCCACGCCGTGCATCGTGTCGTCGGTGCGGTCGGTGGAAGCGGCGCTAGCCGATGTACGGGAGGCCGACGCCGGCTAGGTAGTGCTCGATCCGCATCCGCATCGATCGGTCCATCGGCAACGACAGGACCCCGTCACGGGGTACCCACCGGACTTCACGGGACTCGTCGCTCGGAGTCGGCTCGCCTGCCACAACGCGGCCGGTCAGGACGATGGAGAACTCTTGGCGGGCCTCGCCGTTGCTGGTGTAGAGGATCACATGGCGGGGGTCACTGTAGGTGCCGACCAGGCCGGTGATCTCACACGTGATGCCGGTCTCCTCGACCGTCTCGCGCACGGCCGCCGCAGGGATGGACTCGCCCAGATCGATCGCGCCGCCGGGTACGGCCCAGTTGTCGTTGTCCGTGCGGTGGATCATCAACAGGTCGCTAGCGTCGTTGGTGACGATGACGTTCACGGACGGCACCAGGCTGTTGGGCTCGGGCGCGGAGGGGTCGTCGTAGTAGTCGATGCGCTTGGCCATGATCAGGACTCTACGGGGACGGCCCCGTCCCAGACCCTTTCGAAGCTCTCGCCGTACGTGGTGGCCATCTCCCCGCCAGCCACCCTGCGCAGGTGCAGGACGGGGGCGTTGGCAGCGCGGTTGCCGTACACGTGCATGTTGACCAGGAAGTCGCCATCGGCGCGGTAGATCGAGTTGTACAGGATCGTCCGGTGCAGCCGTAGCTCGAAGTTGCTCAGCCCGTACAGCGGCCGGTAGAGCACGAGCGCGGTACGGATCTGTGCGGCCAGGCCGTCCCCTACGCCTTCGTCCGCTCCCCGCTGGGCGACCTCGGCGCAGTCGGGGTCGCCGAGCAGGATGCGCACCCGTACGCCGGCCCGCGCCTTGTCCCCGAGCTGGCGCACCATGGCGGCGTCGTCGGCGAGAAAGAGTCCGCTGTAGACGAGCACGCCGATCTCCTCGGACGCCCCGCTGAACAGACGTCCCCACGCGTCCCGGGGCACAGCCCAGCGGTGCGGATAGATGGCGAGGACTTCGCTCTCGGACGCGGCGACGACCTGTTCGCGGGAGAGGGCCTGTGGCCACAGGTACGTCTCGTCCACACCCAGGTACGAAGCTGTGGCAAACCGGTGCTTACGGTACGGCTCGCGACCCTTGGTGATCCACCGCTCGACGGTCTTGGGATCGACCTCGATCGCCTCGGCCAGATCCGCGACGCTCACGCCCTTCTGCAACAGCGCCGCGCGTAGCCGTTCGTTCGCCATCTCACCTGCTCCAAGGGACGTCCCGGGACCTGGCCATCGTAGGCCGGACGTCTTGAACATGTCCCGTCGTGTAGTGATCTCGTCCTAACGCTGCGTCGCATCCTCGGTTGCACAACGCCACAACGGCACCGACCGAAGGAGGAGATGCACCTATGAACATCGAGATCGCCATCCCGGGCGAGACGCCCGCCTGCGAGTGCGGCAACGCCCTCACCCACGGCCAGACCCGCTGCCGCAAGTGCGTGGCGCGGGCTCGCTGGGCGCGCAAGGAGCGGGCCAGGAACCGCCGTAACCGCCGCTCGGAGACCCGCCGTCCCCCGCGTGGCCCGGCTCAGGCGGGGGTGGTGTGGGCATGAGTACGATCCCGCTGATCATCGCCGGGCTGCTTGGCGTCGCGCTCGTGGCCGGGTACGTCACCGTCCTGGTCGGCATCCGCCGCGAGGACAAGCGGCTCAGCCTGCGTCAGGCGCCGGCCGGGGCTTCGGCGTCGCTGGCGCGCAAGGTCACCGGCTGCTACGTCCGGAACGGCGTGTCGTGGACGTAGCCAACTGCTCCTCGACCTTCGCCAGCCGCCTCGACAGGTCCTCGACGGTGGCGCGCAGCTCGGCCAGCTCGTCACCACCGGCCGGCGGCTCCTCGGCATCGCGTACGAACACGCCCTTGCCCTGCTGCCCGATCACCAAGCCCTCGGTACGCAGGACGCCCACGGCGAGCTTCACCACCGACAGGGACGCGTCGTACTGCTCCGCCAGCTTGGCCGTGGACGGCAACGGAGTGCCGGGCGCAAGAGACCCGCCGCGGATCTGCGCGCGCAGGTCGTCAGCGATCTGGAGGTAGGCGGGCTGCCCGGTGTGTCTGACCATCGCCCATCTATCTCACCACGAATGTTCGACCTGGCCAACCGAGGGAACATTGACAACCGAGCCAACTAGGTTAACTATGTTGCTCACAACGAAAGAGGAGGTCACAGCCCATGCGTTCCGTCCCGATCCCTGTCGATGTCAGCAAGCTCGCCATCACCTGCGTCAAGGCCCCGCGTCCCCGGGTGCTCAACAAGGACACCGGCGAGATCAAGACCGACAAGAACGGCAACACCGTCTACGAGGTCACCGTCTCGGTCGAGGACGAGTTCGGCCGGATCGAACTCGTCAAGATCGGCATCACCGGCGAACCGCCCATCAGCGTCGGCGACCAGGTCAACGCCGTCGGCCTGCTCGGCTACGTCTGGGAGATCGCCGGCCGCTGGGGCATCGCCTACCGCGCGAACGCCCTGCTCCCCATCCGGGAGGCCGCCGATGCGTGACGCGCTCTACGTGCTCACAGTCCTGGCCGCCGTCGCGGCCGGACTGTGGGCCTGGCGCCGCTATCACCGCCCGTCCTTCTGGCTCGTGTGCGGCTTCCCGCTGGTCGCCCTGACCGTCCGAGCCTCCTGGCGGCGGGTCGCCCTCGGCTGCGGCCTGACCAAGAAGCGGCAGCGCTGGTGGTTCACCACCGTGCCCGGCGCGATCGCCTCGACCGGGATCGTCCGCGTACGCCGCAGGTGGCAACGCGTCGCCGTGGACACCAAACCGTTCATGTGGCTACCGCTGCCGACCCGGCACGGCTGGCGCGTCACCCTCCACACCCTGGAAGGCCAGACACCCGGCGACTACGCCGACGCCGCCGAACGCCTCGCCCACTCCTGGGGCGTCCACGCCATCCGCGTCTCCTCACCCCGGCCCGGCCGCGTCGTCCTCATGGCCACCATGCGCGACCCGCTGGTCAAAGTGGACGACCTCCCACCCTCACCCGAACTGCTCAAGGTCGTGGTGGGACGGCTGGAGACCGGCAAGCCGTGGATCATCGACTTCCGTACGGTGCCGCACTGGATCAACGCGGGGGCGACCCAGTCCGGCAAGTCCAACCTCGCCAACGCCCTGATCGTCGGCCTCGCGCCACAACCAGTCGCGTTGGTCGGCTTCGATCTCAAGGGCGGTGTGGAGTTCACGCCGTACGCGCCCCGCCTGTCGGCCCTGGCCACCTCCCGGGCCGAATCGGTCGGCCTGCTCACCGACCTCGTCGGCCTGATGATCGACCGCATGGGCCTGTGCCGCCAGGCCGGCGCCCGCAACATCTGGCAACTCCCGCCCGCTCTGCGCCCCGTCCCGATCGTGGTCCTGGTGGACGAGCTGGCCGAGCTGTACCTGATGGCCGACAAGTCCGAGAAAGACGAGATCGCCAAAACCTCCACCGCGCTCCTGCGGGTCGCCCAGCTCGGCCGCGCGTTCAGCATCTACCTGTTCTGCTGCGGCCAGCGCATCGGCTCCGACCTCGGCCCCGGCGTCACCGCCCTGCGCGCCCAGTGCTCCGGCCGCATCTGCCACCGCGTCAACGACCCGGAAACGGCCACCATGACCCTCGGCGACCTCGACCCCGCCGCCCTGGTCTCGGCCCGCTCCATCGCCGCCGAGACACCCGGCGTCGCCATCGTCGCCGGCCAGGACGGCCAGTGGTACCGCGCCCGCTCCTTCTACGTCACCGAGCAAACCGCCGAACGCGCCGCCCGCACCCACGCCCACCTCACCCCGTCCTGGGACGAGATCACCACTCACCTACCTCAACCCATCAACGCCTGAACGAACGAAGGGAGGAACGATGCGACGCTACGCCTGCCGACTGCTCGACACCGGCCCGGTTATGGTCCTGGCCGCCATCGCAGGTGCCGGATCGTTCACCCACATCCGCGACACCGCCAGCCAGCACGGCCAAACCGGCTGGATGTCCTGGGCCGTCGCCGTCTGCATCGACCTGACCTGCGTCATGGCCGCCCGCGAACGCCAACGCGACAAGAAGACCGGCCGCCTTCGGCGCGGCCCGACTTCCTGGCCCGTCCTCGTCCTGACCGGCGGCATCGCCCTATCGCTCGCCGCCAACCTCGCCCAAGCCGACCCAACGATCTGGGGCTGGATCACCGCCGCCACCCCGGCCGCCGCGTTCCTGATCGCCATCTCGATGTTGGAACGCCGCGCCGGCCAATCCGACCAGCCGGCCACGCAGCCGGACACGTCCTCGCCCGTCCTGGCTTCCGTCCCGGCCCCGGAACTCGTCCACACCCAGCCCGAGGAAGAACCTGCCAACGCCCTCGCGCCCGCACTCGTGGACTACGCCCGCCGCGTCGCCGACGACCACCACGCCAAACACGGCAAACCCATCACCGACGACGCCCTACGTGCCCACCTGGGCGTCTCAAGCCAACTCGCCACCGACCTGATGCGCACCCTGCGAACCGCCTGAAAGGAGAACCCACCCATGGAGTACGACGACCGCACCGCTGTCATTAACGGCCTGCTCGACCTGGCCGCCTTCTTCGAAGCCCACCCCGACCTGCCCGTCCCGCCCTACATCACCGTCTACTACTTCCCCAGCCAAGACAGCGACGCCGCCCAGAGCGCCGAGATCGACCAGATCGCCCCCGTCCTCGGTTCGGACATCGACCAGGAGGGCGGCTCGCGCGGCCACTACGCCACCTCACGCATGTTCGGCCCGATCGAGTACCGCGCCGTTGCCGTCCTGGCCACCGCCCGCGCCCGCCACGAAGCCGAAAGCAGCTACCGCGGCTGCATCCAGCCCGACCCCGTACCCGCCGCCTGACCAGGAGCACCTTCATGCGCATCCGCATCGACGGCACCCGAGCCGAGATCGTCGACGCCCTGTTCCGCCTACGCCTGCACTTCACCGTCATAGGCGTCTCCCGCGCCTACCCAGACCGCGCCCGCCCCCACCACTGGCGCATCTACCTCACCACCAGCAGAAAGCCACCCACATGACCGAGGAAGTGATCCACTACCGCTGCTGCACCTGCAACGGAACCGGCATCGATTCCGACAACGCCCGCTGCCTCGACTGCGACGGCACCGGCATCGACAACCACGGCGCCTAACGCGCAGCGCCCCCGGCCTGGCCGCACATCCGCCAAGACGACTGCCAGGTCGAGGGCCATCCCTTCACCCGAACGAGCGAAAGGAGAACACCATCTTGCCCACAACCCACGCCACCGCGCACGCCAAAGCAGGCATGATCGCCCGCCTCAACCATCCCGACTATGACCGCTGGGCAACCCAGATCCGCGCCACAGGCGGCTGCCGCCAGCCCATCCACCTACGCGGCAAGATCGACCACTACGACAAGGCGACCGGCCAACTCCTGCACCGCTACACCACCAAACAGGAGCCCGACGGCGTCCTACGCGTCCCCTGCAAGACCCGCCGCGCCTCCCGCTGCCCCACCTGCGCCGAGATCTACCGCGCCGACACCTATCACCTCATCCGCGCCGGCCTCGTCGGCGGCAAAGGCGTCCCGAGCACGGTCACCACCCACGCGACCCTGTTCGTCACCCTCACCGCACCCAGCTTCGGAACGGTCCACACCCGCTGCGAGAAGAACGGCAAGACCCAGCCCTGCCACGCCCGCCGCAACGCACCCACCTGCCCACACGGCCGCGCCATGTCCTGCACCGCCCGCCACGGCAAAGACGACCCGCGCCTCGGCGAACCGCTCTGCCCCGACTGCTACGACTACACCGGCACCGTCCTGTTCAACGCCCTGGCCCCGCTGCTGTGGAAGCGCTTCGCCGACTCCGTACGCCGCCACCTCGCCAAACAAGGCGGCCTCCTCCTCAAGGACCTCCGCCACCACCTCACCCTCTCCTTCGCCAAGGTCGCCGAATACCAGCGGCGCGGCGTCGTCCACTTCCACGCCGTCATCCGCCTCGACGGCCCCGGCGGCCCCGAAGCCCCACCCCCACCCTGGGCGACCGCCGACGCACTCACCCAAGCAATCCAGCACGCAGCAAGAGCAGTAACAGCCAAAGCCCCGGCCTACGCCGACCAACCAGAACGCATCTTGCGCTGGGGCG
Source organism: Nonomuraea sp. NPDC004580 (assembly GCF_040609855.1). NCBI lineage: Bacteria > Bacillati > Actinomycetota > Actinomycetes > Streptosporangiales > Streptosporangiaceae > Nonomuraea > Nonomuraea sp. NPDC004580. Next base: position 138,177 of record NZ_JBEXLH010000010.1, read on the forward strand.
ACCAACTCGACATCCGCCCCATCACCATGGGCGGCGACCTCACCGACCAGGCCGTAGCCGGCTACATCGCCAAGTACGCCACCAAGGCTGCCGAGTGCGTCGGCACCCTAGACCGCCGCATCAACCCGCTGGACGACTTGGAGGCGTACAACCTCCGCGCCCACGCCCGCCGCCTCATCACCACCTGCCTAAACCTCGGCATAGAGCCAGGCCTAGCGGACCTCCGCCTCGCCGACTGGGCCCACATGCTCGGCTTCCGCGGCCACTTCTCCACCCGCTCCCGCCACTACTCCACCACCCTCGGCGACATCCGAGCCGACCGCGAACACCACGCACGAGCCGAAGACATCACTACCGGCCGCCTGCCCCTGTTCGACGAAGACACCGTTCTCGTCATCAGCGAATGGCAGTACGCCGGCAAGGGCCACTCCGCAGGAGACGCCCTCCTCGCCGCCGCCATCACCGGCACCCCATCGCCGACGCCACAACACCTCGACGGGAGCCGCCCATGACCCGGCTCCTCCTCACGGTCCCAGAAGCCGCCGAAGCCCTGGCCATCTCCCGCAGCAAGCTCTACCAACTACTCGCCACGGGCGCGGTCTCCTCCATCCGCATCGACGGCTCCCGCCGCATCCCCGTCTCCGCCCTCACCGACTACATCACCCACTTGGCCAGGAAGGAGGTCGCCGTATGACCAGGACCCTGATCGGCGCACCGGACGAGCAGCCGCGTAAGAAGGCATCCAAGCTGCGCGACGGCGTCATGAAGCGCGGCACCACCTGGTCGTACGTGATCCGAGTCCGCGACCCTGAAACAGGGGAGAGCAAACCGCGTTGGGTGGGCGGCTTCGCCACCGAGGAGGATGCCAAGGCGGCTCGTGACGAAGCACGGGTGAAGGCCCGGCGCGGTGAGTACGTGGATCGCAACACGATCACCGTCCGCGAGTACCTCGACGAGTGGATCGAGGCGCATGCTGTGGAGATCAAGCCCAAGACTCTCGCTGACTACCGGCACATCATCGAGCGATACATCAAGCCCAACATCGGCACTCTGCGGATGCAGGCCGTTCGGGCTTCCACGATCACCAAGCTGTACCGGGACCTGCGGGCCGGCGGCGGCAAGAACGCGCGGCCACTCTCCTCCCGCACAGTCGACTACGTTCACGCCGTGCTCCGGAAGGCGTTCCGCGACGCCGTGCACGTGGACGAGATCCTTTCGTCCAGCCCGGTCGAGAAAGCCAAGCGTCCTCGACGGGAGATCAGCGAGCCTGGCACGGTATGGACCAGCGAGCAACTCAAGACGTTCCTTCTCGCTGCTCGCAAGCACCGGCTCTGGCCCTTCTTCCACGTTGCGGCCTACACGGGCGCGCGGCGCGGTGAACTGCTCCACTTGCGCTGGTCCGACGTAGACCTTGAGGGCAAGCAGATGACCATCCGGGGGTCGGCCTCGTTCATCAGCGGCAAGCGCGTCGAAGGCACTACCAAGAGCGGTCGTAAACGCGTTGTGAGCCTCGATGCGCGGACCGTCCAGGTCTTGCGCGCACAGCGCTCTCAGCAGGCCGCAGACAAGCTCCAGCTCGGCCCGGAATGGCGGGGTGCGGACGACTACGTGTTCACGACGGGATGGGGTGAGCCCGTGCACCCCGACACGCTCAGCTCGCTCTTCCCGATCCTGATCAAGCGGCACAACGAGGCGAACCCGCGCACGCCGCTACCGCACGCTCGCCTTCACGACCTCCGCCACATCCATGCCACGACCCTGCTCCTGGCCGGCGTCCCCGTCCATGTCGTCGCGGCCCGTCTTGGTCACGCCGACCCCTCGATCACTCTCCGCGTGTACGCCCACGTGATCCGCGCCGCCGAAGCCTCAGCAGCCGACATCTTCGCCCAGACGGTCGGTGAGGGGGAGGAGGGCGCTTGTTAGCAGAGGTGTTAGCAAGATCCCAAGATTGTCCGGACAAACAAGGAGGCCCGCTCCCAGGAACCCCTGGTAGCGGGCCTTGATGCTGTGCGCGGCCGAGAGGACTCGAACCCCTAGCCTTCTGATCCGTAGTCAGATGCTCTATCCATTGAGCTACGGCCGCTTGGCTCGTGCGCCTTGACCTGCTCGGTCTCAGCGACAAGAAGACTCTACCAGAGTCGCACGGTGCTTTTAGCCGTCTGATCGGTGCTCCGGGGCTCGCGGCTCTCACCTGAGGAGCCAGGGCCCTGCAGGGTGTTCACGGTCGTGGCGGGCGGCGTCCTGGGTCGGCGGGCAAGCCGCCGTCGCCACTGCGGTCGGTTGCCTCCAAGTCGGCCTCCCGCCCTGGTGACCGTGAAGGCGGACTTGCCGTCCCGGACGTGCTGCCGATCTTCGGAGCTTTGGGCTTCTTCGGACGTGAGGTCTCCTGCGGTGGTGCCCGGCTCGTCGTCGCCGGTGCCGGCCTGGTCGATGGCGGCGCTCGTGGACGAAGGGCTGCCGGCGCCGCCCAGGGCGGCGATGTGGGACAGGGGAGTTGGTGAGGCGGGGCCTGTGGATACATCGAAGGGTGTATCCACAGGCGGACCTTCGCAGGAGGTCGCGGGGGGCGGGAGGTGGTGGGATGGGGGCATGTTGCGAGCGGTGTTGGCGGCCGGGGCGGCCTTCGTGGTCGGTGTGCTGCTGATCGCGGGGAACGCCTACCTGCCCCGCGGGGTGCCCTCGTGGGTGCTGGTGGGGCCGTTGACGTTGGTCTGTGCCGGGATCGTGGTGCGGCGGCGGGCGCCGCTCGTCTCGCTGGGGCTCGGGGTCGCCGGGATCGTGTTCGACGGGTTCGTGGGGCCGTCCCTGGGGACTGTGCTGCTGTTCACCGACAACCTGTACGCCGCCGCGCTCTATGGCCCCGCTCGCCTCGCTCGCGTGCTGCTGGGCGCCACCGCAGTGCTGACGATCGTGGCGGGGGCGGTGGCCTGGTTCCTCATGGCCGACTGGCGGCAGTTGACCGTCATGGGGATTCAGACGGGGCTGGTGCTCATCACGCCGGTCACGACGGCGCTGGTGCTGCGGGAGCAGAGAGACAGGGCGGCGGCGGAGCGGGCGCGGGCCGAGCAGGTCGCGCATCTCGCCGAACTCGACCGGCAGGCGGCCATCTCGGCCGAGCGTACGCGGATGGCCCGCGAACTCCACGACATGATCGCCAACCACTTCAGTGCCATCGCCATCCAGTCCACGGCCGCGTTGTCGCGTAAGGACCTCGACGCCACGACGGTGCGGACGATCATGGAGTCCGTACGCGAGAACAGCGTCCAGGGCATGGCCGAGATGCGGGCCATGATCGGGCTGTTGCGGCAGGAGGGCGACGACGGGGAGGGCGAGGCCACGCGGCCCCGGCTGGCGGACGCGGAGAGCCTGGTGGAGAGGGTCCGGCGGGCAGGGATGGACGTGGACACGCAGGTCGAGGGGGACGTCCGGGAGCTGCCCGCAGCGGTCGATCTGGCCGGCTACCGGATTCTGCAGGAGGCGCTCACCAACGCGATGAAGCACGGGGAGCCGCCCGTGCTGGTGCGGATCGCCTACGAGGACGAGAAGGTTTCCGTGCGGGTGGAGAACCGGGTCGGCGGAAGGCGGTCGAGAGGGGTCGAGGGGCTGCCGGGGGCCGGGGCGGGGCTGGTCGGCATGCAGGAGCGGGCGGTGCTGGTGGGCGGCGCCTTCGAGGCAGGGCCGGCGGCGGCGGGGGACGACGGGGTGTGGCGGGTGGTGGCGGTGCTGCCCGCGGAGGCCGGTACGGACGACGTGCCGGCTCTTGGCCGGTAAGGGATTGGCTTCGGGTCTGGGCGGAGGTTGATGGTGGCTGTTCGGGTGCTGGTCGCTGATGATCATGCGGCGGTGCGGGTCGGCATCGTGCTGATCCTGGGCGGGGCCGAGGACATCGAGGTCGTGGGCGAGGCCGCCGACGGGGTCGAGGCCGTGGCCATGGCTCGCGAGTTGCGGCCGGACGTCGTGTTGATGGACGTACGGATGCCGCGCCTCGACGGCATCTCCGCCACCCGCGAGCTGGCGGGGGTCTGTGACGTGCTGATCCTCACGACGTTCGACGTGGACGAGTACGTGTTCGGCGCGTTGCGGGCCGGGGCGGCCGGATTCCTGCTGAAGAACACCGACGCCGATTCCCTGGTCGAGGCCGTGCGCGTGGTGGCTCGCGGCGACGGGCTCATCTCGCCCGGCGTCACGCGGAAGCTGATCTCGGCGTTCGCCGAGCAGGCGCCGGTACGCCGGGCCGAGAGCGCCGCCGGTCTCGACGCCCTGACGCCTCGCGAACGTGAGGTGCTGGCCTGCATCGCCAGGGGGATGTCCAATGCCGAGATCGCCAGGGAGCTCGACATGGCGGAGGCGACGACCAAGACGCACGTGAGCCGGGTGCTCAACAAGCTGGGGCTGAAGAGCCGGGTGCAGGCCGCGATCTATTACTCGGAGGGCGTGTGACGGGGTAGGTGGGGTGCTGGGCCATAGGGTGTTCGGGGTGAGCGTTTTGTCGTTGCTGTCCGGGTCGTCGTCGGCGTCCCTCTCGATGCGGTACGCGCTCGTCGCCGTCGTGATGGGATTGATCACGACGACCAAGGGGGTGGACCGAGCCGATGACCACGACACCGCCGCCGGAGCCTGCTGAGGAGCCCGAGCAGCCGAAGCCGGGGCAGGAGGACGCGACGCCTGATCAGGTGACCGCTGCCCCTGGGCAGGAGGTGACGCCGGAGCAGGACGCGACGTCCGAGGAGCAGAACGCGCAGGTCGGGGAGCCGCAGTTCCTGCCGCCTCCGACCGGGGAGTCGGTCGGCGCGGCGCCCAGCGCCGAGCCGTCCGGTGGGCAGCCGGTGCCGCCGCCTCCCAGCGGCCGGCCGGTGATGATGCCGCCGCCCACCGGTAAGCCCATTGCGATTCCGCCGCCGTCAGGTGTCCCCCAGCCGATGGCGGTCCCGCACGAAGAGGCCGCCGGTACGAAGCCGCCGACCGGCCAAGGTGCGCCGGGTCAAGGTGCGCCGGGTCAAGGTGCGCCGGGTCAAGGTGCGCCGGGTCAAGGGGGCGTTTCGGGGGAGCAGGCGCCTTCGGGGGCTGGGCGGCCGACGTTCGTGGCGCCCGACACCCCCTACCCTCTGCCATCCCAGCCACCGCACCCCCAGACCGGCCCCTCGCACGAGGGCGGCTTCCCCGGGCAGGCGCCCTACGGACCCCCAGCGGCCCATCAAGGCCAACCACCGCACGGCCAACCGCCGTACGGGAACCAGCCGTCCACGAACCAGCCGCCGTACACGAACCAGCCGCCGTACACGAACCAGCCGCCGTACACGAACCAGCCATCGTACGGCGGCCAGCCTCCGCACGGCGGCCAGCAGTCGTACCCAGGCCAGCCCCAGGGCCCCTACGGAGGGCCGCCGCCGGGCGGCCAGTATCCGCCACCCACGTTCGGCCCCCCACCACCCCCACCCACCACCAGCACCAACACCACCGGCGTCGTGGTCGCCTTCTTCTTCGCCGGCCTGGCCGTCTACAGCGTCCTCAACGCCCTCATAGGCTTCTTCGTCTTCTTCGCCGCCGTCAGCGCCCAGGGCAGCTCCAACCCCTACGTGATCGCCGGCACAGTGGTCCTGGCCGCGGTGGGCCTGGTGGCGGGCATCGGGCTGTGCTTCGTCCGCAAGCCGTGGGCGAGAGGCACAGGCTTGGGCCTGATGATCGGGTGGGCGTTGTGGTCGATCCTGTCGGCGGGCTTCTGCACGGGACTCAACCCGGGCCTGTACACCTGACATGCCGTACCACGAGATCTTCGTCGGCCTCGGCGTGCTGGTGGCCGCGGTCGTGTTCGTCCGGGAGGCGCGAGGCAGGGGGGCGCTGAACGAGCAGTCGCTGGTCGCGGTGGCCGGCGCGCTGGTCGGCGGGGCGATCGGGATGCGGCTGGCGGGCTGGATGGAGACGCTGGACCTCAAGGACCTCTGGCTGTACGGCTCCCGCAGCATCCTGGGCGGCCTGACCGGCGCGTACGTCGGCGTGCTGATCGCCAAGCGGATCATCGGCTACAAGGAGCGCACGGGCGACCTGTTCGCCCCCGCGGTGGCGCTCGGCATGGCGGTGGGCCGCATCGGCTGCCACCTGACCGAGGCGCCGGGACGCCCCACGGACCTGCCGTGGGGCGTGCACGCGCCGCCCACCACCCCGGAATGCCCGGGATGCCTGACCGGCGAGGCCATGCACCCGTCGTTCATCTACGAGATCATCTTCCAGCTCGCCGCGTTCGTGGCGTTGCGCTGGGCGCGTGAGCGGATCACGCAGCCGGGGGAGCTGTTCACGCTCTACCTGGCGGGTTACGCGGCCTTCCGGTTCCTGGTCGAGTTCACGAGGGCGAACGAGACGGTGTGGCTCGACCTCACCAGACCCCAGTGGTTCCTGCTGCCGGGGCTGGTGCTGCTCGGGGTGCGGCTCGTGTACGGGTGGAGGCGCCGTTACTACGATGCCCTTTTCGAGCGGAAGGTCATGACATGAGTGCTGGGATGGGGCTGCGGGGCGACCGGATCCTGCGGTACGTGAACGCGTTCTGCCCGAGATGCCACGGCCGTGACCTGGAGGAGGTCGAGCGCCTGAGCGGCTACCTGGCCGAGCGGGACGGCCGGGTCTGGCTCGAACGCGGCTGCCGCGAGCACGGGTTGATCAGCACGCTGTACGACGAGGACCCGGAGATCCTCGCGTACCTGGAGGAATGGACCGCCCCCACAAAGCAGCATGTACCCGACATGTCGGGAAATTTCCTCCCGATCCCCTCCGCCTACCTCCACGGTCTCCCCGAGATGCAGACCCAGCACACCTGCATCCTCCTCGAGGACATCGCCGAGACCTGCAACCTGCGCTGCCCCACCTGCTTCGCCGACAGCTCACCCGACCTGAGCGGCGTCGTCCCGGTCGCGGACGTGCTGGCCAACGTCGACCAGCGGCTCCAGCGCGAGAACGGCAAGCTCGACGTCCTCATGCTCAGCGGCGGCGAGCCCACGCTGCACCCCGAGCTCAAGACCCTGCTGGCCGAGCTGACCGCCCGCCCGGTCACCCGCATCCTCATCAACACCAACGGCGTGCTCATCGCCAAGGACGACTCCCTGCTCGACCTGCTCACCGAGCACAGAGAGCGGGTGGAGGTCTATCTCCAGTACGACGGCACGTCGGCCGAGGCGTCCCGGCACCACCGCGGCGGCGACCTGACGAGGATCAAGGCGGACGCCGTACGCCGGCTGTCGGAGCGCGAGATCTTCACCACGCTCGTCATGACCGCCGCGCTCGGGGTGAACGACGGGGAGATCGGCGACGTCGTACGCCTGGCCCTGGACACCCCGTACGTCGGGGGCGTCTCGCTGCAACCCCAGTTCGGCTCCGGCAGGTCGGGCGTCATCGACCCCGACGACCGCCTCACCCACACCGGCGTGCTCAGGCGCCTCGGCCCGCAGACCGATGGGCTGGTGACCTGGCGCGACCTGACCGCGCTGCCCTGCTCGCACCCCCACTGCTGCTCGGTCGGCTACCTGATCCGCGACGACGCGAAGCAGTGGCGTTCGCTGACGGCGCTGATCGGCCACGACCGGCTCAAGGCGAACCTCGGCCTGGTCTCCAACCGCATCGCCGACACCGAGATCCCGCGCGAGCTGCGCATGGCCGTCCAGGAGTCGCTGCTCGGGCTGCTGTCGGAACAGTCGTCGCTGTCGCATCCGCAGATCGGCGACGTGTGGCGGACCATCTGCGAGAACTGCGACCTCGGCGTCTCCACCCTGCTCACGCTGGCCTCGTCGGCGCTGCCCGGCAGGCGGAAGAAGCTGCGCAGGATGCTGGGCGAGCGGGTGGTGCGGATCACGGTCAAGCCGTTCATGGACCTGTCGACCATGATCGAGGAACGGCTCACACAGTGCTGCGTGCACGTGGGGACGCGCGCCGAGCAGGACCAGTGCGCGCCGTTCTGCGCGGTGCAGGCGTGGCCGCAGCTCTCGCGCCAGCGGCTCTCGGCGGTGGCGCGGTGACCCGGCAGACCGGAGGGGCGCAGCCGTACGATCCGCTGCGCCTGTGCGTGTACGCGACGGTCGCGCTGCTCGCCTGGCTGCTCGGGCCGTGGGCGGTGCTGGGGTTCGCGGTGCTCGGGTTCGCCGGTTATTGGCGGGCCAGGCGAGCGGGGCTGTCCAGGAGCAAGTGCTTCCTCAGGGACACCCGGCTCGTGCTGGCCTACCTCGGGCTCATCGGCCTGACCGCGCTGGCCGCGATCGTCGCCGGACTGCTCTGAGCGGTCATTCGGCGGGGACGTACAGGCTGAGGGTCTCGGCGACGCAGGCCGGCCGCTTCTCGCCCTCGATCTCGATCGTCATCTTCAGGGTGGACAGGTAGCCGGCCGGGGTGCCCTTGACGTCGGTCAGCTCGCCGACCGCGCGCACCCGCGCGCCCACCGGCACCGGCCTGGGGAAGCGCACCTTGTTGAGCCCGAAGTTGACGCCCATCGCGATGCCCTCGACCTTGACCAGCGAGAACATGAACGACGGCAGCAGCGACAGCGTCAGGTAGCCGTGGGCGATCGTGCCGCCGAACGGCCCCTCCTTGGCCCGCTCCACGTCGACGTGGATCCACTGGTGGTCGTCGGTGGCGTCGGCGAAGGTGTTGACCTGCTCCTGGGTGATGGTGCGCCACTCGGTGGGGCCGAACGTCTCGCCGACGGCCGCCTTGAGTTCCTGTACGTTCGCGAAGGTCCGCATGGCCACGAACGCTATTGCCAGGGCGGTACGGCTGCCAACTTCTCACCGGAGCGCGACGCGCCCGGAACAGCGCCGGGATGACCGGGGGCTCCTGGTGTTCCCAAGATCTTTACTCGAAACCATCGCATAGGTGTTCGAGTCCGCGCTACAGTTCTGGGTACCGCAATCGAACAGAGGTTCGGCCTGGTGAGAGGGGGTGTGTCCGATGACGGTGCTCGCGCCCGCCCCTGCTCGGACACGCCGTAGCACTTTCTTCCCAAATCTAAGACGGCCGCTATATCCGGCAATAAAGTCCGAGAGCGTGGACCCTGTGCGAAACCCCTATGCTCCCGGCGCCGGGCAGCGCCCGCCGGAGCTCGCCGGGCGCGATCGCGAGCTCCAGCAGTTCGAGGTCGTGCTGGAGCGGGTGGCCCGCGGCCGTCCCGAGCGCAGCATGGTCGTGACCGGCCTGCGGGGAGTGGGCAAGACCGTCCTGCTCAACACGTTCAAGTCCATGGCCATGCAGCGGCTGTGGGGCACGGGCAAGATCGAGGCCCGGCCCGACCAGTCGATCAGGCGGCCGGTGGCCGCCGCCCTCCACATGGCCATCCGCGAGCTGGCTCCGCGCCACCGCGCGCCCGAGCGCATCGAGGAGTTCCTCGGCGTGCTCAAGGCGTTCGCGATGCGCGACCCGTCCGCGGCCAAGGGCACCTCCCACTGGTCGCCCGGCATCGAGGTGCCCGCCAGCCGCGGGCGCGCCGACTCGGGCGACCTGGAGATCGACCTCACCGAGCTTTTCGTCGACGCGGCGAGCGTGGCCACCGACCTGGGGGTGGGCATCGCGCTGTTCATCGACGAGATGCAGGACGTGCAGCCCGCCGACGTCTCCGCGCTCTGCGCGGCCTGCCACGAGCTGTCACAGTCGGGCGGGCCGCTGATCGTGGTGGGCGCCGGGCTGCCGCACCTGCCCAGCGTGCTGTCGGCGAGCAAGAGCTACTCCGAGCGGCTCTTCCGCTACGCGCGCATCGACAAGCTCGACCGTGAGGCGGCCGACCTGGCGCTGATCCTGCCGGCCCGCGAGGAGGAGGTGGAGTTCACCCAGGAGGCCCTCGACGCCCTTTATGAGGCCGCCGACGGTTATCCCTACTTCGTGCAGGCCTACGGCAAGGTCGCCTGGGACCTCGCGCCGCGCAGCCCCATCACCCTCGAAGACGTCAAGGTCTCCGCGCCCGAGGCGGAGGAAGAGCTCGCGGTCGGCTTCTTCGGCAGCCGCTACGAGCGCGCCACCCCGGCCGAGCGCGACTACATGCACGCCATGGCGCAGATCGGCGACGAGCCGGTGGCCACCGCCGAGGTGGCCGACGCGCTCGGGCGCAAGCCGTCCAGCCTCTCGCCGGCCCGCGACAGCCTCATCAAGAAAGGGCTCATCTACAGCGCCGAGCGCGGCCAGATCGCGTTCACGGTGCCGCACTTCGGCAAGTTCCTGCGTGCTCAGCCCATCTGAGCGACGCCCCTAGACCTCTATTGGGCTGTCTAGTGGGGAAGCTAGACAGCCCAATAGAGCTATATCGCCATGCCTGTCGAGCGAAATCTAACGCTGTCTAGCGTCAGGCCGATACTGGCGTATATTCCGCGAGAGGCTCGCTGTCCTCCGCGCTGACCACGGCCATCCGCACCGCGGGGCGCCGCCCGCTGAGATAGACCGCGAAGACCACGTCGTCGCCGTCGTTGTTGCGGAAGGCGAAGAAGCGCCAGCACAGCTCCCGCCAGCTGTCGTGTGGCTGCGCCGACACCAGCTCCGCCCGGTTGGCCCGCCAGACGCCGCTCGACCGGAGCCGCGACAGGGTGACCGACTCGGCGGGGCCGCGGCGCTGCTCGCAGGGGGCGCGGAAGCGTACGCGGTCGATCAGCTCCTCCACCTCGGGCGACAGCAGCACGAGCAGCGCCACGCCGGCGGCGGCGTACCACGACAGATGGAACACCGACACCCAGCCGGGCACCGGCGCCCACACCGACAGCACCGCCATGCCGGTCAGCACCACCGTCCGGCCGATGGAGCGCAGCCCGACCGGGGCCGAGCTCACCTCGCCGAAGCAGCCGCAGCCCGCGTCGGGCCGCCGCCTGCGCAGCTCCAGCAGCACGTACGTGGACAGCGCGAAGAACGCCACCGTGCCCCACCGAAACAGCGGATGCGTCGTCATCAGCAGTCCCGTGGCCAGCGCCAGCTCAACCGCCGCGCACACCAGCAGCGCGGGAGCCTGCATGCGCCCCGGCACCAGCACCGCGGGCCCGAGCCTCGACAGCGAACCCGGCTCGCCCCCGGAGGTCACCGTGCCCACCTTCGCCACCGTGCCGAGGGCGAGCATGACGATCAGGAGCGGGAGCTGTGATTCAAGCACGAACGTCACCCCAATCCGATCTGCGCGTTGAAGCACCCTTTGATGAGGTCGCCGCCGAGTTCGACGTACGAGGAGGGTGAGAGCTCCGCGATCCGCCCGCGCGGGGAGGTGTCGCACTCGACGCACCGGTCACAGAACCGCCCCGCCACGCACCCGCACGCCACCACGGGCACGTTGGCCGAACGGCTCGTGCACACGTTACGCACCTGCAGCAGCGAGCCGAGCGCGAGGTACGGCAGGCCCGCGCACGACACCCCCGCCTGCGAGCAGCCCGTGTCGGCGCGCTCCAGCATGGGGTACGCCGCGCCGCGCTCTTCCTCGTCGAACGTGTCGGACCAGGTGGCCGTGCCCGCGATGCGGGACTGGGCGCCCGCGTACGCCGGCGGCGGAGGCGGCACCGCCCGCGCCGGGTAGGGCGGCTGCGAGGTGGCGGGCAGCAGCGCGAGACCGGCGCCGTCCCGCCGGATGCCGATCGCGTCGAACAGGTAGCCGGGCTCGAACAGCGGATGGCGCACCTGGAGCCGGCCTGAGGCGCGGTAGGGGATGACGACCGTACGGTGGCCGCGGTGCGGGCCGCAGTCGAGCTCGACGGTCAGGTCACGGCGGCCCTGAATGGACAGGATCGTCCCGGTGATGCGGGTGGCGTCGGCCCAGATGCGGTCGACCACCCGGCCCTCGCGCATGGCCCGCATCAGCACCATGCAACCCACGGGCAGGTCGGCGGGCGCCACCTCGGAGCCGTGCCACGCGGTGGCCCAGGGCGCGATCACGAGGCGCTCCTCGGCGCCGCCTGGGGTCTCGATGGTGATCAGGTGCGGGCTGACGTCGAGCACCTCGCCGGCCACGGCCCGCAGCGGCTCACCGGTGCCCGCGTCGGGGCCGGGAACGCCCCCCTCGCGGCCGAGCGCCGCCGCGGCGAGCACCCTGCGGCGCTCAACGCTCGGATAGCCCATCCGCCCTCCCTCGCCTCGGGTACTAGGGTCACACGACTCAGAGGCTGATCACGCCGTGGCGGCGGGGATGAGAGCAAAATACGCATCCCTGGGGAAGTGCCTTCACCTACGGCGTCGTACAAACCGCCACCAACCTTGACCTACCTTTGTCTGCGGTGGGCCGAAACCTGAATTGCGGTTCGGGCACAAATGGGCATCAGGCTGCGATTCTGGCCACGATGCAGACCACCGGCTGGGAAGACGAGTTCCGCGAGTACGTCAGGGCGCGCGGTCCCGCGCTGCTGCGCCAGGCGCATCAGCTCACCGGGCACCCGCTCGACGCGGAGGACCTGTTGCAGAGCGCGCTCACCAAGACGTACCTGGCCTGGCACCGCATCGAGGACCGCGGGGCGCTGGACGGATACGTACGGCGGGCCATGGTCAACATCAACATCTCGCAGTGGCGGCGGCGCAAGGTGGAGGAGTACCCGTCCGACGACCTGCCGGAGGTGGCGCACCACCCGCACGAGCCGGTCGGCGAGGTGCACGAGGCGCTCGAACAGGCGCTGCGCGAGCTGCCCGAACGCATGCGCGCCGCGATCGTGCTGCGCTACTACGAGGACATGACCGAGCCCGAGATCGCCAAGACGCTCGGCATCAGTGTGGGAACGGTCAAAAGCACGGTCTCGCGGGCGATGGCCAAACTCAGGAACGCGCTGGCAGGCTAGGGTCGGCGCCGGCGGTGGCGCAGGGGCGGACCACCTGCCGGATCTTGCGCAGGCTCGCCAGGAACGCCTCCAGCTCGTCCTTGTCGAGCTGGCCGGTGAACAGGTCTTCGATGTCCTGCACGTGCTTGGGCAGCACGCGTTCCAGCCGGCCGTGGCCCTCGTCGGTGAGGGCCGCGTAGGAGGCCCTGCGGTCGGTGGAGCATGCCTCCCTGCGGACCAGGCCCTCACGTTCGAGCCGATCGACCACTCTGGTCACCCCGCTGGTGGACAGCCCCGTCTGGGCGGCCAGGTCGCTCATGCGCAGGCGGCGGCCAGGGGAACGTGCCAAGCGGATGAGTGCCTCGAAATCGACGTCTGACAACCCCGCGGCGTTGAGCGCCGGCGCGAGCCGGTCCATCAAGCCCGCGTGCACCTCGTGCAGGAGTCCTATCGCCGTCACCCGGGGGTCGTCCACGTTCATCACCTTCATACCTTAGCCGACGATAGTTGACGGGAGGAATATTCCTCGGGTAGAAAGTTGTTGCCGCAGACATCCATGCAACAACCGTCCTTCCAAGGAGAACCCCGATGTCCACCCGTACCTGGGAGTCCCTGACCATCCCCGCCGCCGGCGCGTACACCATTGACGTAGCGCACACGAACGTCGGCTTCGTCGTCAAGCACATGATGGTCAGCAAGGTCCGCGGCCACTTCGGCACGTTCAGCGGCTCGGTCACGATCGCCGAGAACCCGCTCGAGTCGTCCGCCGAGCTCACCATCGAGGCCGCCAGCATCGACACGGGCATGCCCGACCGTGACGGCCACCTGCGCAGCGACGACTTCCTGTCGGCGGAGAAGTTCCCGACCATCACGTTCAAGAGCACGCGCGTGACCGGCCACTCGGGCGACGAGTTCACCGTCGTCGGCGACCTCACCATCCGCGACGTGACGCGCGAGGTCGAGCTCACGGTCGAGTACGGCGGCGCCGGCACCAACCCGTGGGGCCAGGCCGTGTGGGGCTTCTCGATCACCACGGAGTTCGACCGCGAGGACTTCGGCCTGACCTGGAACCAGGCGCTGGAGACCGGTGGCGTGCTGGTGGGCAAGAAGGTCAAGATCGAGATCGAGGGCGAGGCCAACCCGGCCGCCTGACCCTCGTACAGCGGGGCCCGGCACCACCGCTGGACCCTCGTACGGCGGGGCTGACGGCACCACCGCCGGACCCCGGACGGAGGCCGACGGCACACCGGCGGATCCGGAACGACGGGAACCTCCTGTGGAAAACTCAGTTATCCACAGCCCCTGAAGCCCGCCCCAACTCTGGGCGGGCTTCATCCACAGGCAGTTACCCACAGCCTGTTGATAACTCGCCGAGGCAGCCCACGGACCAATCGCTTTGCCGCCTCGCCAGAAGGCCGGTACGCTGTGCTGAGCCGCACTGGCTCCCAGGAGGATTCGCCTAGTCAGGTCTATGGCGCCGCACTGCTAATGCGGTTTGGGTTTACCGCCCATCCGGGGTTCAAATCCCCGATCCTCCGCAGGCGAGAGGCCCTTCCCCGAGCGATCGGGGAAGGGCCTTTTTGATCTCTGCGGGCATAGGGTTGCAGTTCGGGTTGCAGTCGTCCTCAGGACGATCCCCAGAGCGCGGCGCCCATGCGGTCACTGGCGTCCATCTGGAGAGTTGCCACGTGGGTGTAGCGGGCCTCCCAGAGGGCTCCGCCCCCTTCGACCCCCTGAAAACCCCGCCCCCTGCCCCGCCCTATGCCTGGTCACACGGTGAGCTGGCTGATGCCCGCCCCGAGCAAGCCTCGCTGATCGCTCGAATGTTCCTTCCGGGCCTTTGGATCGGGTCGTAGCAAGATTGCCGCCCTCAGCGCTGATCTGACTGGCTGAGAAGAGCGGCCGATGCAAGATCGCTGCCGACGTTATGCCGGGGTGACAACTCTTGGATGTCGCCGCACTCGTCGTTGCCCACAGATCAGAGCCGGAATCGTTGACCTCTATGACACGTTATCTCATACGGTTACCGTGTCCCTGTGGAGACCTGCGATATGCAAAGCATGGCATATAGACTGGGTGTATGAGGCAAGAGCTGTACGACATCGAGCTGGAGCCAGCGGTGGAGGCTTGGCTGGACACTCTGTCCGACCGGGACCACGCCTGTGTCGAGGCCGCCGTCGAACGGCTCGCTGAGTTCGGCGACCGAATGCCGTACGGTCATGCTCGAGACTTGGGGGACGGATTGTGGGAGTTGCGCTTCGACATCTCACATCACTCCGTGCGCCTCACCTATCGGCTCGCTGAGGGGCGCCGGGCGGTCTTGCTAACTGCCTTCTACAAGACGCGAGACAGGCAGCCGCGGGATGTGGAGCGCGCCCGCAAGGTGATGGCTGAGTGTATGGCCGGCGGCTTGGAGCACGGTGCCGCGCATCGGATCTATGAGGGAAGGGGCTGAAGGGAATGGCCGGGCACGGCAAGTGGAAGACGATCAAGGCCAGGCGGCTTGCTGGTGAGGCGGTAAGTCCTGAGTATGCCGCGATGGTGGAAGAGGCACGCCTGGGGCAGGAACTTGGCGCGGCTGTCTACCGTCGTCGAATTGAGCTGGGCCTGTCGCAGGTGGAGCTGGCCGAGCGGGCGGGCATGACGCAGCCGCAAGTCTCCCGCTTGGAGGGTGGGGCGCACATGCCGACGATTCCACTGATGGTGCGGTTGGCAGCGGCGTTGGAAATCGATGTGGTGATGCATGGTGACGTCTCCGTGCCAGTGGAATTTCGGGCCATCACCGCCGCGTAAGCAAGGAGGTGCTGCGGCACCGAGCCAGGCGGGCGACGCAACCGCGCGTCGTGCAGGAAACACCAGCTCACGGGTTGATCGTCGTGCCATTAGCGTGCCATCGAGGGCGGTATGGAGGGGTCAACCACGGTCACTCACGACCGGCCTGAGACCCAGGTCAACGCCTCTACGAGGCAAGATCCCTGCAATTCTCAAGCTGACAGCGCGGCATTCGATTCTCGACCCGCTTCATGGTCAGAGACTCCATCAGACAACTTCACGACCACTGGGCGACGCTGCCGATGGGCCGATCAGGGCACTCCATAGAGACGAAGAGATAAGCTGCGCCGGCATCGCCGATCATGAGTTCGGAGGGACTCATCTGCTTTGGGTCGAAGTCCGAGCTGAGGAGGTGCCGTTCTTCAAGCGGTACCCATCGCATCGCGAATCCGGGATCGTGCTCCCAGCTGGCGATCGTCAGCAGATGCGCCATTTCATGGCCCTGGTCGCAGGTGACGGTCCCGGGGTATTGGGTCCAGTCGATCCATCGGACACAAGGTGATCATCCCTCATCCTCCGCACCTGAGAGGCCCTCTCCCCTGTACTTGGGGAGAGGGCCTTCGGGATCCTGGGGTACGTCCTCAGAAGTCGAGTGCGTGTCCTGTCGTTGCGTCGATGTGGTCGGGGATCTCGGTGTGGCGGTCGCCGACCGACGGTGTCCCCGTGGGCTCGAACATGAGGATCGCGGCTCCGGCCGGCGCGGACGGCTTGTGCTCCGTGCCACGGGGGACGGTGAAGACCGCGCCCGTGGTGAGCCGGACCGTGCGCTCCCCGCCTGGCTCACGCAAGGAGATGTGCAGCTCTCCGTCGAGGACCAGGAAGAACTCGTCAGTGTCGTCATGGACGTGCCAGATGTGCTCGCCCTCGACCTTGGCGATGCGGACGTCGTAGTCGTTGACGCGCGTGACGATGCGCGGGCTCCACAGGGCGTCGAAGGAGGCGAGGGCCTCGCTGAGGGCTATAGGTTCGATGCTCACGCATCCATGCTGGTCCAGCGAGCGCGCTCTGCGTGAGTGCTAGGAATAGCACATGACGCAAGGATCCTCGCATCTTGCCCATGCTGCGGGCTTGCACCGGGTCGTCGTGATCGTGGACGAGAACTCCAACCCCTTCGAGCTGGGCTGCGCGACCGAGGTCTTCGGCCTGCGCAGGCCCGAGCTCGGACGCGATCTCTACGACTTTCGCCTGTGCTCTCCCGAGCCGCGCACGCTGATGAGGGACGGGTTCTTCACGCTCACGGGCGTCACCGGCCTGGAAGCGGCCGAATCAGCAGATACGTTGATCGTCCCGAACCGTCCCGACGTCGAGGTGCCCCGCAGAGCGGCCGTGCTCGATGCCATCCGGCGGGCGCATGCGCGCGGCGCCCGCCTGGTCGGCTTCTGCAGCGGTGCTTTCACCCTGGCCGAGGCAGGGGTCCTCGACGGGCGCCAGGCCACCGCGCACTGGCAGTGGGCAGATTCCTTCCGGGCCCGCTTCCCTTCCGTCCGGCTCGAAACAGACGTGTTGTTCGTGGACGACGGCGACATCCTCACGTCTGCGGGCAGCGCAGCCGCGCTCGACCTCGGCCTGCACATCGTCCGCCGCGATCACGGCGCGGAGGTCGCCAACTCCGTGAGCCGAAGGCTCGTCTTCGCCGCCCACCGCGACGGCGGGCAACGGCAGTTCGTGGAGCGGCCCGTGCCCAAGGTGCCGGACGAGTCCTTGGCGCCCATCCTCGCCTGGGCCCAGGAGCATCTGGACGCCCCGCTCACGGTGTCCGACCTCGCAGCGCGCGCCTCTGTCAGTCCGGCCACCCTGCACCGCCGCTTCCACGTGCAGATGGGCACCACACCGCTGGCGTGGCTGACAGGGGAACGACTCGCCCTGGCCTGCCGGCTGATCGAGCGGGGCGAGTCGCGTTTCGAAACGGTCGCGCGGCAGAGCGGGCTGGGCACCGCCGCCAATCTGCGTGCGCTGATGCGTCGCAAGATCGGGCTCACTCCGTTGGAGTACCGGCATCGATTCGGCCAGGGATCGACCGTGCCAAGATCGGCCAGGAACAGGCGCGCCCGCCAACAGGAAAATGAGAACTGACGGGGTTTTCGGCGCCTACCTCTACGACGGGGTGCGTTGGGTGGAGTGCGAGCACCGCCCGTGCCGATGGCTTCCTAGTCGTCCTGGGCGTCATAGGGGTGCCTCGTCGGAGCGGCTGAGCCCCAGTCCCAGAGGGCTTGCAGGACGGGGCCGAGGTGGTGGCCGTGGGGGGTGAGGGTGTAGTGGACGCGGGGTGGCCAGCCGGGCTCGCGGTGGCGGGTGAGGATGCCGGCGTTCGTCAGGTGTGCCAAGCGGTCGGAGAGCACCTTGTCCGACAGATCCGGGAGGGCTTCGCGGAGTTCTGAGAAGGTGTGGTCGCCTTTCAGGAATTCGCGGATCACCAGGGTCGTCCAGCGGCCGTGCAGGGCCGCGAGGGTGATCTCCACGGGGCAGGACGGGGTGGGGGCCGTGACGTGGGCCCGCGGATCGTCGGGCAGGCCCGGCCGGGCCGGGTGACTGACCGTTTGGTGAGTCACGAGGGCGCCTCCTAGCGTTGCCGCGTCTACGGAAAGGACATGGTGATGCTTGCCGAACGCCCCGAGGACGTGCCCCTCGTCTTCGCCGAGCTGTTCAACAGCGGAGATCCGGAGGAGGTGGCCCAAATCTACGAGAGCGGGGCGGTGTTCGTGCCGGAGCCTGGGTCGCCGCTGACCGGGCAGGAGGCGTACGACGCCAACGCCCGGTTCCAGCGGCTCGGGGTGCCGATCACGGTTCGGCCGCGGCACGTCTACGCCACGGGCGACGTCGCGTTGCTGATCGTCGATTGGGTCATCGACGGCACCGACCGTGACGGTCGCCCTGTGCACATCGAGGGGACCGCCACGGACGTCGCCAGGAGAGGGCACGACGGGGGGTGGCGTTACGTCGTCGACAACCCCTTCGGAGCAGCCCGTGAACCAGCGGCCTCCTGAGTCAGCGGGGCCGCCGGTACCGCAGGTAGACGATGCCGCTCCTGGACGGGGTGCTGGAGATCAGCTCCAGCTCGTACGACTTCGGGACGCCGTCGAAGAGGCGGGTGCCCTCGCCGGCGACGTACGGGAACATGCTCACGTGCAGCTCGTCGAGCAGGTCCCGCTGCATGAGGGAGTGCCAGAGGCGGACGCCGCCCCAGACGATGATGTAGCCGTCGCCGCCCTTCCGCAGCTTGTCGATCTCCTCTGTGGTGTCGCCGGCGGCGATGGTCGTGCCGGCCCACTCGGCCGTCCGCATCGTCCGGGAGAAGACGACCTTGCGGCCGCTGGTCAGGAGCTCGGAGAAGGGGTGGTCGGGGGAGGACATCATGGCCTCGGACGTGCCCTCGTACGTGGTGCGGCCCATGACGTGGGCGTAGGCGCCGCGCAGGAACTCCAGGTGGGCCTCGTCGTCGGGCCGGCTGTTCTCCGGCAGACCGAAGCAGAACTTCCAGAAGTCGGTGTCCTCGTCGGCGAGCAGGCCGTCGAGGGAGTAGTTGAAGACCGTCGCTATCAATGTGCGCATGATCGGGACTCCCGGGGGTCGCGGCTGTCGAGCGACCTTCGTGCCGCTCGTGCTTAAGACGGCGCTTCCGTCCGGAAGTCATCGGTGAAGGTGAACATGCGCCGCCCCGGCACGAGGGGGCGGGGGTCGGCTTGGAAGCGGTGGACGCCGACGCCGAAGCCGGCCTCCGGGGGTGACAGCCACTCGCGTTCGAAGCCGCGTTCCTCGAACCAGCGGCAGATCAGCGGCACCCGGTCGGGGGCCTGGCGGTGGCGGGTCCAGATGACCACGCCGTCGGTGGCGCACAGCTGGGGGCAGGTGTCGATGGTGCGTTCTATGTCCTCGTCCGTGATGTTGCCGAACACGCCGCAGACGAGGACGATCTCGGCGGGCGTGAGGTCCTGGTAGTGGTCGGTGAGTGCGGCGTCGGCGGTCAGCACCTCGACCTGGTCGAGTCCGTGCGATGCGATCGCTTCCGCGGCGATGGCGGTGTTGTGCGGGTCCAGTTCGACCAGGCGGGCTCGGACGTCGTCGCGGCGCGGGTGCTCGGCGAGCACCTCCAGCACGTCGCGGCCCTGGCCTGAGCAGAGGCTGACGAGCCGCAGCGGGCCGGGCGGTGAGCCGTCCAGAACGAGGCGGATGCGCTCTTGGACGACGTGTAAGCGCTGCGCCAGGTAGGAGCCGGGGACGTCGTACTGGTCGTGCCAGGTCAGCCAATCCATGATCGAAGCCTACGAGGACCCCTGGCGGTGTTCCTCGCTCAATTCGATGATCTGCACGTAGTTGCCGTCCGGGTCGATGGCGGTGGCGAAGAGGCTGCCGTCGCGGTCCTCCAGGTCGGCGAGCCACTGGGTGCCGGCCTGCTCCATGCGGGCGGCGACCGCGCGGGCGTCGGGGACGTCGAAGTTCAGGATGACCCTGCCTGGCTCGGGGTTCTTGTCGGCGATGTCCTGACGGGTGTCGATAAATAGGTAAAAATCGCCGAATCTCAGCACCCGGTAACCGTTGACCTCGGTGTTGTCGGACGGGTCGAGGGCGGTGGCGTACCAGGTGCGGAGACGTTCCGGGTCGGTGCTGGACAGGAGGAGACTGCCGAGTACGGGTCGTTGCATGCCGGGAGGTCCTTTCTCTCGGTCATGCAGACCTGTCGGGAGGCGAGAACTCATCGCGCCCCAGCATGACGATCAGTGCGTACGCCCCCAGGACGGCCATTCCGGCCCAGCCCGGCAGCGGGTGGTAACCCGTCGAGGGCGCGTAATGGGCCGTCACCTGCGGATACTCGACCAGCGTCTGCTTGATGGCGAACCGCCGAAGCGGCGCGCCCTGGGAGGGGCGCGCCGCGCGGGTCTCGCAAGGAGGGGTCAGCCGGTGCGGAGCGTGAGGCCGTACACGCTCAGGGCCTCGTTGACCGGCTGGTGGTACGTGGTGCCGCCGATGCTGCAGTTGCCCGACCCGCCGGAGGTCATGCCCTGGGCCTGGTTGCCCGAGATGAACGAGCCGCCGGAGTCACCGGGCTGGGCGCACGCGCTGGTCCTGGTCAGGCCGCTGACGGTGCCCTGCGAGTAGCGGACGCTGGCGTTGTGCTGCTGGATGGTGCCGCAGCGCCAGCCGGTGGTGGAGCCGGAGCGGCAGATGGACGAGCCCACGGCCGCCTGCGTGGAGCCGCGCACGGTCACGTTGGCGCCGCCGGAGCCGCGCACGTACGGGGTGACGGTGTTGTTCGGGGCGGCGACCCAGGCGTAGTCGTTGCCCGGGAACGACGAGCCCTGGAAGGTGCCGGTGGGCTGCGTCGTACGGGAGCCGGCCCGGCCGCAGTGACCCGCGGTGACGAAGCCCGGCGTGCTGCCGCGGGTGACGGCGAAGCCGACGCTGCAGCGGCTGGAGCCGATGTAGTAGGCGGCGCCGCCGATGATGTTGATGAACGGCTTGGGCTGCTCGGCCGTTGCGGACACGGTGACGGCGCTCCGGTCGACGCCCGCGGCGTCGGCGAGTGCCTCGGCGGCCTCGACGGTCGGCGCCTGGACGGAGACGGTGTTGGTCTTGACGTCGACGTACCAGAGTGCCGCGCCGGCCTTAACCTTCTCCGGGGCCTGGTCGAGCTGCTGCATGATGCCGTTGAGCTGCGCGAGCGAGCGCTTGACCACGACCGGCTGCGCGCCCTGAGCCTCGATGGCGGGGGCGGCGGCGGGGTCGGTGGTGGCGACGTTCAGCTTGCTCGCGTCGTCGTTCAGCCAGGCGCCGCCGAAGGTGCCGCCCAGGTCGCTGGACAGGTTCTTCTCGGTGACGGCGGCTCGCTCCTCGTTCTTGAGGCGGGTGACGACCTGTGCTTCCGACAGGCCGAGGTCGCGCTCCAGAGCGTCGATCATCTCGGGGGGTGCGGAGGGGGAGGCGGATTGAGGTGCCGGGTCAGCTAATGCTGGGCTGATGGGGGTGGCCAGGCAGACGGCGAGGATGATGCCGCCCGTCAGCGCGCAGCGCTTACTCAACATGTGCACTCCTCGGGTGGGGGTGCTGTCAAGTTAACGGCTGCGGCGGCCGGTGCTCAGATACCAAACAGACACTATTTCGGTGTTATGACGCCTTTTCGGTCATAGGTGGTAAGGGCGAAATTTCTGCCTTAAAGGTGAAGGACCTGCTGGCTGGATAGGGTGCCGTGGCTGGAGGTGTTCTCTGTGCGTAATGGTGTTCGTCACGTGCTCGGCGCCGGCGCAGGACTGCCGGCCGCGCCGCTGATCGCGGCCGGCTTTCTCTACTCCGCGAGTCAAGATCGTAACTGGCTCGCCACGGGCGCGCTCGTCGCCGCCATGGTGCTGGTGGGCGTGCTCTGCGGGTCGCGGATCTCGCCGCTCGCGTCGCTGGTGCCCGGCCTGGCGTTCGCCGGTACGGCCATCTTCGCCCGTACGCCGTGGGCCGGGCAGGTGCGGGCCGACTACGCGCAGGCCTACCTCGACTTCATCGACCCCTGGTCGCTGCCTGCGGGGGCGGTGCTGCTGGCAGCGTCGGTCTTCCCCGCGCGCTGGCGCGGCTCGGAGCGGCCGGAACCGGTCCTCGTCGAGGAGCCGGCTCCGGCGCCGCCGCCGCTGCCCAAGCGCATCCCGTCACGCTACTGACGGGCGCGGGCGGTGAGCAGGGCGATCAGCACGTACGGCAGGGCCAGCAGCGCGAACGTCGTCCCGTTCAGCGCGTACGGCGACAGCGCACCGTACACGCCATAGACCCCCAGCGTGACCACGCTCGTGCCGAGCCCGGCCACCGAGGTCACCGTGGCCCGCGCGGGCCCGGTGATGCGCTGCTGCAGCCGTACGTCCGCGAGCACCCCGGCGAGCTGGAACGCCCCGAACGCCAGCGCGATCAGCACGAACCCGGCCACGTGCCGGCTGAGCGCCCCCGCCGCCAGAGCGAGCGCGGCGAGGCCCAGCAGCAGCCCGTACGCCCGGGACGGCAGCCGCTCGGCGGGCCCTGCCAGCAGGCCGCCCGCGGTGATGCCCAGCGTGACGAGCAGCACCAGCAGCGGCACCGCCGCCTCGGGCACCCCCGTTTCGAGCGCGAGGTAGGGGATGTACTCCTCCAGGCCGCCCCACAGCGCCGCCACGAAGGCGACCAGCAGCACCGCGTGCGTGACCCGCCGGTCGGTCCTGGTCTGGGCGATGCCCTCGCGCAGCACGGCGAGATACGACGGCGCGACCCGGCGTACGCGGTGCTCGGGCAGCGTCAGGGCCGTGGCCGAGCACAGGAGGCAGGTCAGCACGCTGGCCACCGCCACGGCGGGATGCCCGCCCGCCGCGAACACGGGCACGGCCACCGCCATGGCGGCGGCGGTGGCGACCATGCTCGCCGCGGTGGCCCGGCCCATGACGGTGGCGTAGCGGCCGGCCTGGCCACGCCGTTCGAGCTCCTCGTACGCGAGAGCTTCGTAGGAGCCGGAGATCAGCGTCTCGCCCGCGCCCCAGAGCACGAAGCCCACCGCGAACGCCCAGTAGGACGGGAACGCCACCCACAGGGCGAAACCGAGCCCGGTCAGCAGCGGGCCGAGGACGAGCAGCAAGCGGCGCGAGACGGCGTCGGCCCAGGCGCCGGACGGGATCTCCAGCACCAGGCCCGTCAGGGACCAGATGGCGAACAGACTGGAGACCTGGGCCACGGAGAGACCGGTATCGGTGAACAGCAGCGCGTATACCGGATAGAGCAGGATGAATTCGCTGAGGAACGCGTACGCGTACAACGATGCGACGAGCATGAGACCTTCCACGGGATCGAACGGACACTCCGAGCGCTCGTCGGCTCGGAGGACCGCGCGCCCCGCGCAGGTCTCGGGTTATGGATCAATGTCGCCAGGTCATGTGATCGATTATAGGTCGCCGATCCGCTCGCGGAAGGGCCTGCGTTCGAGAGCGTGCAACGTGGCCGTCATGACCTGGGCGAGCGGGGCCGGCAACTCGGCGTCGAGTTCGGCCATGGCGCGCGTGGTCGCCGCCCACTCGGCCTCGATCACGCTAGGGCGCCGTCCATCAGCTCGTGCGCGTGCCGCATCAGGGTGCCCAGTCCGATCACGGTCGGCAAAGGTAACAGGATCTCGCCTCAGGCGGACGCGGCCTCGTCCTCCGGCAGGGGGATCCACTTGTGCGCCCACGTGATCAGCTCGTCCACGACCGGGCGCAGCTCCTTGCCCATTTCGGTCAGGTGGTATTCGACGCGTACGGGGGAGGTGGGCAGCACCCGGCGCTCGATCAGCCCGGCGGACTCCAGCTCGCGCAGCCGCCTGGCCAGCATCGTGTCGTTGATGCCGGGGATGGCCGCCTTGAGGTCGGCGTACCTGTGGGCGCCCTTGAAGATCATGTGGATCACCGCGCCCGACCAGCGCGCGCCGATCAACTCCAGGGCGATGTGGAAGCGCGTGCACACCGACGGGGGACTCATGGGTCCAGTGTACCGTTTGCTAAGAAATATGTAGTTGCTCAATAATGTTGAGCAGTTATCCATCGCCTCACCAGGAGTCATCATGGCGGTCAACCCTGTCCTGCAGATCATCGTCGGCAGCACCCGCCCAGGTCGGGCCGGTCGTCCCGTGGCCGACTGGTTCCGCGACAAGGCCGCCGGCTCGGGCCTGTTCGACGTGGAGCTGGTCGATCTGGCGGAGGTCGGGCTGCCGTTCGTGGACGAGCCGCACCACCCCCGCCTGCGTCAATACGTCAACGCCCACACCAAGGAGTGGAGCGCCACCGTGGAGCGGGCCGACGCGTACGTCTTCGTGACCCCCGAGTACAACCACAGCTTCCCCGCCACGATCAAGAACGCCCTCGACTACCTCCACCACGAGTGGCAGCACAAGCCGGCCGGCTTCGTCAGCTACGGCGGCGTCTCCGGCGGCACCCGCGCCGTCACCGGCCTGCGCCACGTCGTCAGCACGATGAAGATGGTGCCGGTGCTGGAAGGCGTGATCATCCCGTTCGTGCCGCAGCACCTGACCGAGGACGGCACGCTGCGGCCCAGCGCCGAGATGGAGGCGGGGGCCCACGCCATGCTGGCCGAGCTGGCCAAGCTCACCGGCCCGCTGCGGGCGATGCGGCAAGCCCACGCCTGAGCCACGCTGCCGGACGTGGCGCTGGCAGTCTGTGCGGTGGTCCGACTGTAGGTGGTCCGATATCGGGGTCAGTCGTCGCGGTGGTCGGGGCCAGGGAGGCGGTCCGCCTGTTCCTCCAGGGACGTCAGCACACGCTCGAAGGCGTCGCCGAGCGGGCGCAGCGCGGTGGTGAAGGCGTTGACGAGCGGCCCGAAGATCTCGCTCACCTCGGTCATGAGGTCGGGGCTCTTGCTCTCGGGCGGCGCCCAGCGCATCGCGTCGGCGCTCAGCGTCTCCCACTCCTCGACGACGCCGTCGATGGCGTCGACCACATGGTCAGGATCGCTTGGCATGGCCGGTTCTCCGTGGGACCAGAGGGCTTATACCCCCACGGTACGTCAGGCGGGGATCGACACGCCCACGCCGCCCCTGGTCCGGGCGCCGTAGCGCTGCTTGTCGGCGTCAAGGTCGAGGGGGCGGACCCGGGTGCGCCCGGCCAGCGTCTCCTCGGTGAGCAGCGCGGCGGGCACCAGCCACGACACCTCGAACTCGAGCCCGTCGGGGTCGCGCGCGTAGAGCGCCTTGGTGGTGCTGTGGTCGGACGCGCCGACCAGCGCGCCCAGCTCAGCGAGCTTGGCCTTGACGCGTTCGAGCTCCTCCAACGTGTCGACCTCCCAGGCCAGGTGGTAGAGGCCGACGGAGGTGCGCCCGGCGGGTGAGGGGGCGGCGTCCGCGCCGATCTGGAACAGGCCCAGGTCGTGGTCGTTGGACGAGCCGGGCGCCTGGAGGAACGCGGCGCCGCGCATGCTCATGACGACGTCGAAACCGAGGGCCTCGCGGTAGAAGGCGACGCTCTCCTCCACGTCGCGTACGTAGAGGACGGCGTGGTTGAGCCGCTGGACCGGCATGGTTCGCCCCTTTCGACGGAGTCCCGATCATCAAGTATATGAGAGTTCAACTAAATTGGGAGCGTGACCCGATGGCTGGATGAGGACGAGCAACGCGCCTGGCGCAACTTCCTGGCCGCGACCCAGCTCGTCAACGAGGCGCTCGACCGGCAGCTCCAGCGCGACGCGGGCATGCCGCACGCCTACTACGTGATCCTCGTGGCGCTCTCCGAGGCGCCTGGGCGGGCGATGCGCATGAACGAGCTGGCGGCCAGGGCCCAGAGCTCGCAGAGCCGCCTGTCGCACGCCGTACGGCGGCTGGAGGAGCGCGGATGGGTGCGCCGCGAGCCGTGCCCGTCCGACCGCCGCAGCAGCTTCGCCGTGCTCACCGACGAGGGGTACGCCGTGCTGGCCGCCGCCGCCCCTGGCCACGTCGAGGAGGTGCGCCGCAGCCTGTTCGACGCGCTGACGCCCGAGCAGGTGCGCCGGCTGGACGAGATTTGCGCCACGGTCAGGAACACGCTGGAGTCTTAGGGCGCGAAGTGCCGGACGGAGGCCGTAGCGTTGCCGGGTACCCGACCGAGGAGAGGCCGATGCACGACACCGAAGAGGCGCTGTTCAGGACGGTTCATGGGATCGCCGGCCGGTTCGCCGGCCAGCCTGTCCCCGTGGTGATGGACGCTTTGCTGCGCCACCTGCCCAAGGCTCCTGGCCTCGAGGTGACGGAGATCCGCAAGATCGCCGAGGAGATCAGCGTGGGGCGCGATCCCTCCGGTCTCTGAGGGTCTCTGAGGGTCTCTGAGGGTCTCTGAGTGGTCTCAGGGGGTCTGAGGGTCTCAGGGGCGGCGGGGCGTCCGGTGGCGGGCCCCGAGATCGTGCGATTGTGCCCGGCATGGTTGTGCACAACTGATCACCGGGGGAGCATCGAACCATGTACGAGCCAACCCCTGACGATCGATTCACGTTCGGTCTGTGGACGGTCGGCTGGCAGGCGCGCGATCCGTTCGGGGACGCCGTACGGGCGCCCCTCGATCCCGTCGAGAGCGTGCATCGTCTGGCCGAGCTGGGGGCCTACGGCGTCACCTTCCACGACGACGACCTGCTCGCCGTCGATCCCGATCGCGAACGGGCGATCGCGGCCTTCCGGAAAGCGCTTGCCGAAACCGGCATGAAAGTGCCCATGGCCACCACCAACCTGTTCACCCACCCCGTCTTCCGCGACGGCGCCTTCACCAGCAACGACCGCGACGTACGGCGTTACGCCCTGCGCAAGGTCACCAGGAACATCGACCTGGCCGCCTCGCTCGGCGCCACCACGTACGTGTGCTGGGGCGGGCGCGAAGGCGCCGAGTCCGACGCCGCGAAAGACGTGCGCGCGGCGCTCGGGCGCTACAAGGAGGCCCTCGACCTGCTGTGCGGTTACGTCCGCGAGCGCGGCTACGACCTGCGCTTCGCGATCGAGCCCAAGCCCAACGAGCCCAGGGGCGACATCCTGCTCCCGACCATCGGGCACGCGCTGGGGTTCATCTCCCAGCTGGAGCACCCGGAGATGGTGGGGCTCAACCCGGAGGTGGGCCACGAGCAGATGGCCGGCCTCAACTTCGTCCACGGCGTCGCCCAGGCGCTGTGGCAGGGCAAGCTGTTCCACATCGACCTCAACGGGCAGCACGGGCCCCGCTTCGACCAGGACCTGATCTTCGGGCACGGCGACGTGATGAGCGCGTTCTTCCTGGTCGACCTGCTCGAACATGGCGGTTACGACGGTCCACGGCACTTCGACTACAAGCCGTTGCGTACGGAGGATCACGCCGACGTCTGGGCCTCGGCCGCCGCTAATATGCGGACATACCTCATACTTCGGGAGAAAGCACGAAATTTCAGGGCTGATCCGGAGGTGCGGGAGGCGATGCGCGCATCTCGCGTCGACGAGCTCGGCCTGCCCACGCTCAACCGCGGCGAGACGCTGGCCGATCTCGCGGACGACGACTTCGATCCCGAGGCGGCCGCCGCCCGCGGATACCATTTCACGCATCTCAACCAGCTTGCGCTGGAGCACTTGTTAGGAGTTCGTGGGTGACGCTGGTCGCAGGGGTCGATTCCTCCACGCAGAGTTGCAAGGTCGTCATTCGAGACGCGGAGACCGGTGAGCTGGTGCGGCAGGGCCGCGCATCCCACCCCACCGGCACGGAAGTACACCCGTCCCACTGGTGGACGGCACTGTTGCAGGCCATCGAGGAGGCCGGCGGGCTGGACGGCGTGGCCGCCATCAGCGTGGGCGGTCAGCAGCACGGCATGGTCTGCCTCGACGAGTCCGGCGAGGTCGTACGCGAGGCCCTGCTGTGGAACGACACCCGCTCCGCGCAGGCCGCCACCGACCTGATCACCGAGCTGGGCGGGCCGCAGGCGTGGGCCGACGCCGTCGGGTCCGTGCCGGTGGCCTCGTTCACCGTCACGAAGCTGCGCTGGCTCGCCGAGAACGAGCCCGCCAGCGTGGCCCGCACCGCCGCCGTGTGCCTGCCGCACGACTGGCTCACCTGGCGGCTGCTCGGGGCGCTCGAAAGCGGGCCGTTCTCCGTCGCGGCCTGGGCCGACGCGCCGCTCCCTCCGCTCGACCGGCTCGTCACCGACCGGGGTGACGCCTCCGGCACCGGCTACTGGTCGCCCGCGTCCGGCTCTTACCGTACGGACCTGCTCAAGACGGCGCTCGGCACCGTGCCGCTGCTGCCGCGCGTGCTCGGGCCCGTCGAGCCCGCCAACGACGGGCCGATCCTGGTCGGGCCCGGCACCGGCGACAACATGGCGGCGGCGCTCGGCGTCGGCGCGCGGTCCGGGGACGTCGTCGTCTCGCTCGGCACCTCCGGCACCGTGTTCGCGGTCGCCGAGACGCCCAGCGCCGACCCCGCGGGGCTCGTCGCCGGGTTCGCCGACGCCACCGGGCGGTTCCTGCCGCTCGTCTGCACGCTCAACGCCGCCCGCGTCATGGACGCCGCCGCCCGCATCGCCGGCGTCGGGCTCGACGAGCTCAGCGCGCTCGCCCTCCAGGCGCCTCCCGGGGCCGACGGGCTGACGCTGGTGCCGTACCTGGAGGGTGAGCGCACGCCCAACCGGCCCACCGCCACCGGGTCCGTCCACGGGCTCACGCTCGCCACCTCCACCCCCGCCCACCTCGCGCGGGCCGCCATCGAGGGCATGCTGTGCGGGCTCGCCGACGCGCTCGACGCGCTGTCGATGCAGGCCGAACGGGTGCTGCTCATCGGCGGCGCGGCCCGCTCGGAAGCCGTCCGCCGCATCGCCCCGACCGTCTTCGGGCTCCCGATCAGCGTCCCGCCGCCCGCCGAGTACGTCGCCGACGGCGCCGCGTACCAGGCGGCCACGCTGGTCACCACGTCGCCGGACTGGCGCTCGGGGGACGCGGAGACGTACACGGGGGACCCGCTCCCCTCCCTCCGCGCCCGCTACCACCGCGCCACCACCCACATCCTCGATTAGGGACTTGTCCCCAGCACCCCCGGCATCGGCCCTTCCCCGCCGCCGGGGGTGCTGTCCTTTTGCTGGAAGGGCGAGGGGCCCTTCTCCGGCATCGTCTTTCCGCCGCCCGGCGTCCCGTCCTTTGGGAGGAGGCGCTCGGCAGCGGCACAAGACCCCCGCACCCCCAGCGCCCCTCCCAAGGACAGCGCCTCGGGCGGTGGGTAAGGGCGCCGAAGACGAGGCTCCTGCCCTCTCCTCTCAGAGGACAGTGCCCCGGGCGGCGGGGAAGCTTTGAGTGGGTGGGGTTGGGTCCCTTAGGGGGATTGTGGGATGAAGTGACCTGCTTGCCTCACCAGGCGAGATCGGGTGCTCCTGCCCTCTGAGGGTGTCTTCGCAGCGTGGAGGGTCGGGGCCCTACGGGGGTCGGCCGAAGGTGGCAGGGGCGGGGTCTCGGGGTCAGGTCAGGGGCGCGTCGGGGGTTTAGCCGGATGTGGGTCCGTACCCCTTCGCGGGAGAGTTCTGCCATGACCGCAGCAGTGAAGAGGCTGGCACCCTGGATCGCCTGTGCATCGATCCTGTTCTCGGTGGTGGCCGTGGTGGTGGGGCAGCTCGTCCCCGATCCGCAGCTCGACCCCTTGAACGTCACCATCAGCGAGTACGCCGTGTCCGACCGCGGGGGCGTCACGGAGATCGCGATGGCGGTGCTGGGCATCGGGTCGCTGGCGCTGCTGCTGGGCCTGCGGGCGTCGGGGGCGCCCGTGCGGGGGTGGCCCGAGCGGTTGCTGATGGTGTGGTCGGGAGCCCTGATGGTGGCCGCGGTCATCCCGACCACACCCATCGGCCAGGATCTCGACCTGGCGGCGCAGATCCACCGCTACGTGTCCGTGGCGGCCTTCGTGAGCCTCCCGGCGGCCGGTGCGCTGATGGTGCCCAGGCTGGGCAAGGACGCCGCCTGGAAGCCCGTGGCGCGGGCCGTGGAGTGGGTGTCGCTGGCCGGGGGATTCGGGCTGCTGGCGATCACGTACGTGGCGCTGCCCGGCGAACGGGTGATGATCGGTCTGGTGGAGCGCCTGCTGCTGGGCGCGGAGGTGGCACTGCTCGCGGTGCTGGCGGGCTGGCTGGTGCGGCTGGCGTGGCAGCGCGGCCCCAGCGGCAAGGCCATAAATTTCCCGACATATCACAGATTTATCGCTAGTCGATCTTAAAACCATCTGTTTCGATGCTATTCTCTCCCGCGATCTTCTATCCGGGAGCAGGTGTCATGGCATCGGGCAGATCCATCAGATTCAAGATCTCGACGCTGCTCGTCATCCCTTTGGTCTCCCTGGTCGCGCTCTGGGGCTTCGCCGCGAGCACCACGTCGGGAGAGGCGCTCAACCTGCTCAAGGTCGAGACGATCTGGACGGGCGTGATCAACAACGCCGACCGGCTGGTCTCCGAGCTCCAGACGGAACGGCTCGCCTCGGCCGAGCGCCTCGCCGGCACGGGCGGCGACGAGGACACCATCGCCCAGGCCCGCGCCAAGGTGGACGAAGCCAGCAAGACCCTGCGCCAGGCGGCCATGTCGGAGGACACGCAGTCGGCGCTGACGCAGGACATGAAGACCCAGCTCGGCACCGTCTTCGAGACGATCGACCGGCTGCCGGACATCCGCCGCAAGCTGGACGAGCGCCGGCTCACCTCGAGCACCCTGGTCACCGAGTACGCCAGGATCTCCGACGAGATCCACCTGCTGTACTCCCGCCTCACGGTCAGCACCGACCTGCAGCTCGCCCTGCAGGCCCAGGGCCTGATCGCCGCCGACCAGGCCCGCGAGCTGCTGTCCAGGGAGAACGCCCTGGTCATCGCCTCGAAGGGCAAGGCGAGCATGATGGACGTGCACATCCTGGCGGGCATCGACGGCGCCAGGACGTACGAGTTCCCGAAGGCCCTGGCCAACCTCGACACCGAGCTGCGCGCCCCGTTCGAGAAGCTGTACTACAGCTCCCGCTACGTCACCATGGAGAACCTCCTGGAGGCGTACATCAACGGCCAGCCCATGGACCTCGACCTGTGGCGGGGCATCTCCGAGCAGGTGCAGAGGGAATACCGCGAGGCGATCTCGCGCACCGGCGACAAGCTGCTGGCCAGGATGGAGCCGGCCGGCGTGGCGGTCGTGACCAGGGCCGCGGTCGCGGGGGCGCTGGGCCTGATCGCGGTGGTGTTCTCGATCGTCATCTCGGTGAAGGTCGGCCGCCGGCTCACCCGTGAGCTGGGCGCGCTGCGGCGTACGGCGCTGGACCTGGCGGAGATCAGGCTGCCTGACGTGGTCACCAAGCTCCGCAAGGGCGACAAGGTGGACATCTCGACCGAGGCGCCGCCGATCACGGTCAGCGAGAAGGCGACCAGCGAGGTCAGGGACCTCGCGGCGGCGTTCGACAGCGTGCAGAGCACCGCGGTGGACGCCGCGGTCGAGCAGGCCAGGATGCGCGAGGGCGTCGCCGAGGCGCTGCGCAACCTCGCCCGGCGCAGCCAGTCGCTGCTGCAGCGCCAGCTCAAGCTGCTGGACGACATGCAGCGCCAGACGGAGGAGCCGGAGGCGCTGGAGCGGCTGTTCAGGCTCGACCACCTCACCACCCGCATGCGCCGCCACGCCGAGGGCCTGGTGCTGCTGTCGGGCGGCGCGGCGGGCCGCAGGTGGCGCGGCGTCATCCCGATGGAGGACGTGCTCAGCGGCGCCGCCGCCCAGGTCGAGGAGTACACGCGGGTCCGCGTCTACCCGATGCCCGAATGCGGCCTTTCGGGCGCGGCCGTGGCGGACCTGATGCACCTGTTCGCCGAGCTGATCGAGAACGCCACCACGTTCTCCTCGCCGAACAACGAGGTCTCGGTGCACGGCGAGATGGTCGGCAGGGGCTTCGCCGTCGAGATCGAGGACCGCGGGCTCGGCATGGACGAGGCCACCCGCAGGGCCATCAACGCCCGCCTGGCCAGCCCGCCGGAGTTCGACCCCTCGCAGACCGAACGGCTCGGCTTCGCGGTGGTCGGCATGCTGGCCGCCAGGCACGGGGTGAAGGTGACGCTCAAGCAGTCACCGTACGGGGGCACCACGGCCATCGTGCTCGTACCGGCCACGCTGGTCGAGCCGATGACGCAGCCGCAGCAGCCCGCGTTCGAACCGATCCCGGTGTCGGTGGTCAGGACGGACACCACGGGGCCGGGCGAGCTGCCGCGCAGGGTCCGTACGAGCAAGCGCAACGGCGGCGCGATGCTGCCGAAGCAGGCGCCGCCTCAGGACGACCCGCCGCCGCGGCAGCTGCCGCGGCGTGAGCGGGCCACGGCGCTGCCGCAGCGGCTGCGCCAGGCTCCTGAGCCCGGCATCACCCAGGGACAGGCGCAGGGACCGGCTCAGGGCCCGGCGCCGGCCGTCGAGGAGCGCTCGCCGGAGGAGGCGAGGGCGCTGCTCTCCTCGCTCCAGTCGGGCTGGCAGCGCGGCCGGCAGGAAAGCGAGCAGGATGGGGGATCTCGATCGTGAGCCGCGAGCACGAGTGGGTTGACGAGGAGGCGGGGCCCGTCGTGCGGCCGTACGCGGTAGCGCGCGGACGCACCAGGCCCGCCTCCGCCGAGGTCGACTTGCTGGCGACCGTCGTGCTGACGGGGACGCCCGCCCCGGCCAAGGCCGAGCTGAGCGCTCAGCACCGCCGGCTGCTGAACGTCGTGTCAGGGCACAACAAGCCGGTCGCCGAGGTCGCGTCGGATCTCGGGCTGCCCGTCGGCGTCGTCCGGGTGCTGCTCGGCGACCTGCTGGAGCACAACCTGGTGACCGTGCGCCCGCCGCGCGACAAGGCCGCCACCCCGTCGGAGAGCCTGCTCCGCGAGGTGATCAACGGCTTGCGGGCCCTTTAGGGGAAGGGCCCAGGGCGGCTAGTTCGCCGAGGTGAGCGTCCGCAGGGAGTGCTCGACCAGCGTGATCATGACCTCCTTGGCCGAGGTCCGCCGCCGCACGTCGCAGAGCATGACGGGGACGTCGTCGTCGAGGTCGAGCGCGATGCGCACGTCGTCCACGCTGTGCTGCTCGGCGCCGTCGAAGCAGTTGACGGCCACCACGAAGGGCGTGCCGCGCTGCTCGAAGTAGTCGACGGACGGGAAGCAGTCGGTCAGCCGCCTGGTGTCGGCGATCACGACCGCGCCCAGCGCGCCGTAGGACAGCTCGTCCCACATGAACCAGAACCGCTCCTGCCCCGGCGTGCCGAACAGGTAGACGACCAGCCCTTCGCGGATCGTGATGCGGCCGAAGTCCATCGCCACGGTGGTGGTGTTCTTGCCCTCGACGCCGTCGAGGTCGTCGATGCCGATCCCGCGGTCGGAGAGCACCTCTTCCGTGCGCAGCGGCTTGATCTCGCTGATCGACCCGACCAGGGTGGTCTTGCCGACGCCGAACCCGCCCGCGATCAGGATCTTGAGCGCGACGGGGTCCTCAGAGAGCACGGAGTCCATTGATCACTTCCTTGAGAATGCGCTCATTCGACCGCGACCCTCCTGCGGAGGGCGACGTCACCGAGATGAGGCCGTGGTCACGCATGTCACCCAGCAGGACCCGGATGACACCGACGGGCAGGTCGAGCTCGACGGCCAGGTCGGCCAGCGAGATCGGGTTGCGCGCCGCCCGCAGGATCTGCTGCTGTTCGGGGCCGAGGTCGTCGCCGGGCTCCCCATCGGGGTCGGCGACGGCGCGCACGGTGGCCACGAGGTCGAACGCGTCGCCCGACGACCGCGTCCTGCCGCGAATCAGAGCATAGGGGCGGACGACGGGGCCCGCCTCCTCATCGAACCACTGCGGGCTGTCGCTCATGACGCTCCAGCGCGCGGGTTGGTGGTGATGTGCTGGCCCACCCGCTTGACCAGCATCGCCATCTCGTAGGCGATCTGGCCGACGTCCACGTTCGCCTCGGCGATGACGGCCAGGCAGGTGCCCTGGCCGGCCGCGGTGACGAACAGGAACGCCGACTCCATCTCCACGATGGTCTGGCGCACGTCGCCGCCGCCGAAGTGCCGGCCGGTGCCCCTGGCCAGGCTCTGGAACCCGGCGGCCACGGCCGACAGGTGCTCGGCGTCCTCGCGCGTCAGGCCGTTGGAATAGCCCACGGCCAGGCCGTCGGTCGACAGGATCACCGCCTGGCGGACCGCGGCGACCCTGGTGGCCAGGTCGTCGAGCAGCCAGTTGAGCTCACCGGTGTTGGTGGTCGGCGCAGTCATGCATCCCCCTTGGTCATGGCCCCTCCTCAGGAGCTTCTTCTCGGGCGCGTTGGGTCCCCCGCTGGAAGGCGGAGAACAGGTCGCGTACCTCGTCGGGAGAGCGTTCTTCCTGCCGCTCCTGCTCCGGCGGTGGTTCCTTCAGCTGCGGGGCCAGGTTGGCCTGGCGCACCCGTCGTGGCAGCCCGGCGTGGGTGCCGGAGGTCACGACGGCCAGCGCCTTCTTCCTCGTACGGCTGGGCAGCTCGGCCTTGCCGTCACCGCCCGCCGCCTCCTGCGCGGTCTGCTCGGTGACGACCGACCGCGGCACCAGCACGATCGCGGTGGTGCCGCCGAAGGGCGAGCGGCGCAGCAGCACGTTGATCCCGTGCCGCTCGGCCAGCCTGGCCACCACGAACAGGCCGAGCCTGTCGCTGTCGGCCAGGTCGAACTCGGGCGGCCTGGACAGCAGCGCGTTGATGCGTTCGTACTCGGTGGCCGTCAGGCCCAGGCCGCGGTCCTCGACCTCGATGGCGTAGCCGTTGCTGACGAGGTCGCCGCGCACCTGGACGGTGGTGTCGGGCGGCGAGTAGATGGTGGCGTTCTCGACCAGCTCGGCGACGAGGTGGGTGAGGTCGGCGGCGACGGTGCCCTCGACGGCGCCCGCGGGCATGGTCTCGACGGAGACGCGGGTGTAGTCCTCGACCTCGGCGACCGCCGCCCTGACGATGTCGATGACCGGCACCGGCTTGCGCCAGGCCCGTCCCGGCGCGGCGCCGGAGAGCACGATGAGGCTCTCGGCGTGCCGGCGCATGCGGGTGGTCAGGTGGTCGAGCCGGAAC
This sequence comes from Nonomuraea sp. NPDC004580, assembly GCF_040609855.1. Classification (NCBI taxonomy): domain Bacteria; kingdom Bacillati; phylum Actinomycetota; class Actinomycetes; order Streptosporangiales; family Streptosporangiaceae; genus Nonomuraea; species Nonomuraea sp. NPDC004580. The sequence goes on from NZ_JBEXLH010000010.1 coordinate 173,242, forward strand.
AGCTCTTCGAGCTTGTCGGGGTCGTGCGTACGCCGCTGCATGCCGTCGAGCAGCGCGAGCTGGCGGTGCAGCAGGCCCTGCTTGCGCCGGGCGAGGTTGAGGAAGACCTGGCCGACCCCGCGCCGCAGCGCGGCCTGGCCGACCGCCGCCGTGACGGCGGTGCGCTGCACGGAACCGAAGGCCCTGGCCACGTCGGTGATCTCAGCGGAACCGCTCACCTTGATCGCCTTGGCCTCCTTCCGCACGTCGACGTCCTCACCCTTGCGCAGCCGCGCCACGATGGCGGGCAGCCGCTGCTGTGCCAGCTCGACCGCGGCGGCGCGCAGCCCGGCCAGCTCTCCTGCGAGGCGACGACCGAAGCGTACAGAGATGATGATCGACGCGAGCACGGCGATCAACCCGAGGCCGCCGGCGAGGGAGATCCTGACGACCGTGGAGGTGGCCGCGTCGGAGGCGCGGGCGGCGAGGGTGGCGGTGGAGGCGGCGTTGAGGTCGTCGAGGCGGGAGGCCAGCGCGTCGACGGTCTCGTGCCAGGAGGAGGCGTCGGTGGGCGGCGCGCCGGTCTTGATCACGCGGTCTTCGAGTGTGGCGAAGCTGAGGTAGGGCTCGGTGGCGAAGACCTGCTCGTACGGCCGGCGCAGCGCCACGTCGAGCCCGGCGAGGCCACGGGCGTGCAGGAACTTCCTGGAGGCGGCGTACTCGGTGAAGGCGGTGGCCTCGTCCTCGGTGAGCCGCTGCCCGCCGAGGGCGCCGACGATGAGCGCGTGCTCCCTGGAGATGTGCTCCCTGGCCATGCCCATGGCCTGCAGCGACACCGCCTGCTGGTAGAGCGTCAGGTCGGGGACGGTGACCAGGTGGTCGTAGACGGCGAAGAGCGCGTCGAGCATGCGGTTGTAGGCGTTGAGCCCGGACAGCCGCGAGGCGCTGCCGTTGTCGATGTTGGCCCTGATGGCGCCGAGGTTGCCGAGTGACCTGTCGAGGGTGCCGAGCGGCCGGCGGAGCGCGCCGTCGGCGGCGCCGCCCGCGTCGGCGACGGCCTGCCTGAACTCGGCGACGGACCGGTCGGTGCGGGCGCGCTGGGCGCCGAGCACCTCGGTGAGCTGACGCGTCGTCACCGTCTCGGCGGAGCGCATGCGCTCGGCCTGCAGCTGTGTTCCCAGGTCGGTGGACGCGACACCGATGGTGTCGTACAGGGTGTTCGCGCGGAGCAGTGACTGGGCGTCGCCCATGGTGAGGTTGAGGACGAAACCCCAGAGCGCGCTCAGAGACAGGAGGGGTAGCAGCAGCAATAAGAAGATCTTGAACCGAATTGACCGGTTTCGCGAGCCCATGTCCCAACCTCGAGTCGGGGGCATTTCCACACCTTGTGTAAATACACCTCCGGAAGATCGCACAGGAGACTAGCACCGATTATGCTTCCGGCGCAGTGGGAGGAAGACGTTCATTACCGTGATTATTGGGACAAGATCTCCCTCTCGCGGCGTCCTGCGGACATCACACCCCACAGCCACCCGAGCGCCACCAGCGAGATCACGATGAGTCCCACCCAGTTGAGCAGCGTGTACACGTGCACCTGCCACGCCGACACGTGCGGCACGCGGCCGATGCGCAGCAGCTCGAACTGCCACGGACGGCCCGTCAGCACGAGCGTGACCGCGATGGCGATCGCGCTCATCGAGTCCCACAGCGCGTGCAGCAGCGAGACCCCGAGGTAGGTCAGCACGACAGGCGCCGACAGGCGGGCCCGCGCGGCGAACAGCACGCCGCCCGCGATCGCCGTCCACAGGCCGTGGCCGACCGGGGTGAGGATGCCGCGCAGCACCTCGGTCTCGACGAGCTGGCTCAGCGACAGGCCCTCAGAGGTGAACAGCGCGTTGAAGGCGTAGCCCGCGCTCTCGAACGCGGCGAAGCCGAAGCCCACGGTCGCGCCCAGCACCACGCCGTCCTTGATCGAGCTCCTGGCGACGCGCCGGGTGACGAAGACCAGCGCCGCCAGCTTGACGCCCTCCTCGATGAGGCCGACCAGGACGTACATGAGCAGCGAAGGCCGGATCAGCCAGCTCTCCAGCAGCGAGGCGCCGAGCACGCCCAGCACGCCGCCGATCACGAACGCCTGGAACAGCAGCTCCACGGTGACGACCGGCGAGCGCCCCCGCCCGTACGCCCACACCACGAACGTCACCGGCACCAGGAAGCTGCCG